>CAYZVG010000001.1:0-34290 GCA_964481595.1 uncultured Occallatibacter sp.
AACCTGCACGAGTCGGCGGCATCGCAGGTAGGCAATCTGCTGCAGGGCGGGGGCGGAGACCTGAATGGCGTGATGATTGCGGTGGAGAAGGCGGATGTCGCCTTCCAACTGATGATGCAGGTAAGAAACAAGATTGTGAACGCGTATCAAGATATCGAAAAAATGCAGTTCTAGGGTTGGTAACCGATGCCAGGTATGGATAATCTTTTCGAGCGGTTGAAGCAGTTCTGGGCAAGCCGCAGCGGCACGCAACGGGCGTTTCTTGTTGGCGGCGTGGGCGTGACGGTGGCCATGGTGGCGCTGTTTGCGCACATGCTGGCGACGCCCGATTACAAGCCGCTGTACAAAGACCTTGAGCCTGCCGATGCGCAGACGATGGCCACGCAGCTTGACGCGCAGAACATTCCGCACCAGATAAGCGCCGACGGCAAAACGGTGAGCGTTCCCGCGGACAAGCTGGATGCGGCGCGCTTGCTGACAGCCACGCAGGGCCAGCCGCACAGCGGGCGAATGGGCTTTGAGATCTTCGACAAGATGAGCTGGGGCCAGACCGAGTTCGACGAGAAGGTCGCTTATCAGCGCGCGATGGAAGGCGAACTGGAGCGGACCATCCAAACGCTCGCGGACGTGCAAACGGCGCGCGTGCACCTGGTGATGCCCACCGACTCAGTGTTTCTTGACCGGCAACGTGCGGCCAAGGCATCGGTGATTCTCAGGCTCAAGCACAACAGCCTTTCAAAGGATGCGGTGGCCGCCATTGCGAATCTGGTATCGGGCGCGGTGGACGAGTTGAAGCCGGAAGACGTTTCGATTATCGATGCGGACTCAGACCGTTCGCTTGGTTTGGGCCATGATGGACCCGGCAACAGCCAGGACGAAGAAGCGAGATTGACCGATCGGCTCATCAACACGCTGGAGCCCGTTGTGGGCGCCAACGCAATTCGCGCAAGCGTGAATGTGGACTACGATCAGGCGTCGACCGATTCGAATGAAGAGAAATACGATCCATCGGTGAGCGCGCTGCTGAGCGTGCAGAGAACCGACGATGAAGCAGGCGGAGCCGCGGTTCCTTCCGGAGTTCCGGGAACGGCGAGCAACATGCCGGCGGCCAAGCCGCCCAAGGGTGCCAGCGCAGCGCCCGCCAAGGCCGCACCTCCTGCGCAGGCACAGAACGCATCGCAATCGTCAAAGACTGAGACGGCGCAGTACGGCGTGAACAAAGTGGTGGTTCACACAATCACGCCCGCGGGACGTGTTCAGCGCATTACCGCCGCACTGCTGGTTGACGATGCGGTGATCAAGACCGAACACAACGGCAAGGTGACTGTGACGCGGCAGAAAAGATCGCAGGATGAGCTGAATCGCATTCAGGAGCTTGCGCAGGCGGCGATTGGATTCGATGCCAAGCGCGGAGATTCCATCAGCGTTCAGAACCTGTCGTTCGGCGGCGGTGACGCGGATGCAGATTTGCCTGCGCCGAATTGGGCATCGAAGGTGCAGAAGACGGTTGCGGATTATTCGTCTCTGCTGCGGCCTCTTTCGCTGCTTGCGCTGTTCCTGATGGCGTATCTGCTGGTGATTCGTCCGGTGCAGAAACAAGCGCTGGGCCGTGGCGAACTTGGCGCTGGACTGCAACCCGCTTTGGCAACCGCGAATGCGCAAGCGCTTGGCGCGGGAGCGATGGACTCGCTCGACAATAGCCGTCATGCGGCGCTTTTGAAAGAACAGACCTTTGAACTCGCCCGTCAGAATCCGGTGGATACAGCGCGGGCCATGCAGGCTTGGATGCGAGAGGAATAGCAATGAGCTCACTCGAACGCACATCGCTCGGCGGGGCGCGCAAGGCCGCGATTTTACTCTCGCTTCTTGGCGAGGCTGGAGCCGCGCCAATTTTGCGGAGCCTGTCTAGCGATGACCTGGAGCGCGTTACCGAGGAAGTGGCGAATCTGCCGCGCGTTCCCGTGGAACTGACGGTGCAGGTGCTTGAAGAGTACAAGCAAATGATGTCAGTGAAGGATTACGGTACGACGGGCGGTCCCGACGTTGCGGTAAGGATGCTGGTGAAGGCTTTTGGAGAAACCGGCGCCAAGAACATGGTGAAGAAGCTGAGCCGCGCGGACGACGGAGCTTCGTTTGATGTGGAGGCTCTGCGCAAGACCGATCCGCAAAAGCTGGCTCGTTTGCTGGCCGGCGAGCATGCGCAAACGCAGGCTATGATCCTTGGGCATCTTGATCCGAAACAGGCTTCCTCGTTGCTACTCACGCTGGAGCCGGAGGCGCGCGCCGAATGCGTAAAGCGCATGGCGACCATGCGGCCATTTTCCGCCGAGGCGGCAGCAAAGGCTTCCCGCGTGATCAGCCGGCGTTTAGGTTCGGCGGGCGAGCAGACAAAGCGCGCGAAGCCGGGAGAGAAGACCCTGGCCGAAATGTTGAACAGGCTTAGCCCGGCTGTGTGCCGCGAGATACTCGAGAACATCGAGATGAGCGAGCCGGATGTTGCCATGAGTATTCGCGATCAACTATTCACGTTTGAAGATTTGACGGGAGTTTCAGAGCCGGATCTGCGTGAACTGGTGAACGCGCTCGACAAGAAGACGCTGATGGTGGCACTCAAGTCGGCAAGCGAAGATCTGAAAGCACATATCTACAAGACCATGTCGTCGCGCGCAGTGGAGATGTTGAAGGAAGACTCCGAGATGATGGGGCCGACGCGCGGCAAGGATGTAGCCAAGGCACAGAGCGAGATTATCGCAATCGCGCGCAAGCTCGAAGGCGAAGGAAAGATTGCCCTCAGAAGCCAGGGAGAGGACGAATATGTCTAGCTTGGAAACTCCAGTTCCCGTAGCAGCGTTGGAATACCGCGATATGTCTACCTGGCCAACGGGCGACGGTACGGCGCGGTCTTCATCTGCGCGCGAAGCCCTGAACGAACCCGGCACGCGCAGGCGGGAAGGGGACTTGAGCGAAGCGGAACTGGCCGCCAGAATCGCCCGCGAACGTGCCGACGCGGCAAGAGATGTGGAACAGGCGCTGCGCAAGGAGTATGAACAGAAGCTGATTGCGACGCGCGCCCCCATCGTCTCGGCGTTGGCTGGTTTTGAAGAGCAGCGCGACCAGTACTTTGGCCGCGTTGAGGCTGAGGTGGTTCAACTGGCGCTGTCGATTGCCGCAAAGATTCTTCATCGCGAGGCGCAGGTGGACCCCATGCTGGTAGCGGCGCTGGTGCGGCTTGCAGTGGAGAAAATGCGCGAGGGATCGAACGTGACCGTGCGTGTTGGTTCGGGCAAGGGCGAGTCGTGGAGACGTTACTTTGCGAACATTCCGAGCGTGTCGCAGGTTGAGGTAGCTGAAGACGCGCACCTGACCGATCAGGATTGCATGGTGGAGACCGAGCTTGGCTCGGCCAACTTCGGACTGGATACGCAACTGAAGGAAGTTGAGCAAGGGTTCTTTGACCTGCTTGCCTTGAGGCCCGTCAGCCGATGAGTCACCCGTTGCTGGCACCGTACACTCACTACCTGCGCACCGGCTCAACGCTGCGCTGGCGCGGCCGCATCAATCAGGTGGTCGGCAATCTGATTGAATCGGACGGACCGTTTTGCTCGGTCGGCGAGTGTTGCGAGATTATCGGTCACGGTGGCAACAGTTATCAGGGCGAGATCATCGGCTTTCGCGGTTCGACTATGCTCGCAATGGCCGCGGACCAGCCGCAGGGAATCCGCTACGGCGATCATCTGGTGACGTGGGGCGCGCGGCCCTCGATCCGCGTGGGGCCGGATATGCTGGGGCGCGTGATTGATACGGCCGGCAATCCGCTGGACTCGAAACCGGATTATCGCGCCGTGCACTCGGTTGTGTTGGATGGATCTGCGCCGCTTCCGCTGGAGCGCGTTCCCATTCGCGAGCCGCTGAGCTGCGGCATCCGCGCTATCGATGGCTTGCTCACATGCGGCCGCGGACAGCGCGTTGGCATCTTTGGCGGCAGCGGCGTGGGCAAGAGTACGCTGATTGGAATGATGGCCAGGGGAACCGCGGCGGATATGACGGTGCTGGCGCTGGTGGGTGAGCGCGGACGTGAAGTTGGCGAGTTCCTTGAGGTTCTTGGCGAGGAGGGTCTTCGCCGCGCGGTCGTGATTGTCTCCACTTCAGATCAATCGCCGGTGCTGAGGATTCGCGCGGCACTCGCTGCGACCGCGGTTGCCGAGCATTTTGCCAGCCTGGGCAAGAACGTGCTGCTCATCGTGGACTCGCTGACGCGCTTTGCCATGGCGCAGCGCGAGATTGGACTGGCCGCCGGCGAGCCGCCTACTGCGAAAGGCTATACGCCATCGGTGCTGAACATGCTGGCGCGGCTCGTTGAGCGCACCGGAAACTTTTCGCAGGGAAGCATTACCGCCTTCTACACGGTGTTGATGGAAGGCGACGATCAGCAGGATCCGGTTGTGGATACTGTACGATCGCTGCTCGACGGACACGTGCTGCTCGACAGAAATCTGGCGTTTCGCAATCACTACCCGCCCATTTCAATTCTCGACAGCGTGAGCCGGTTGATGACAAGCATGGTCTCAGACCAGCATCTTGCGAAGGCCAGCGCGCTGCGGTCGCAAATGGCGGTGTATAACCGCTCTGAAGATCTGATTCGCATCGGCGCGTATCAAAAAAACTCCGATCCAATGTTGGACAAGGCTATCGAGAATTTGCCCGCAATCGCCGAGTACCTGAAGCAGAAGCCGGACGAGTTCTCGACTTATGACAAGACGGTGGAGCGTTTGCTTGCGCTCCCCGTGTAACCGCTTTTTACGCAAATAAGACAAAGTACGAGGAAGTTAGAATATGGCATTTCGATCTGCATTAAAACCGGTACTGAGTGTGCGCGAGATTATTGAAAAGCGCGAAGAGGTTGCTCTCAAGAGGGCGCAGCTTGAGGTGACGCGCGTCCGCCGCAGGATTGAAGAGCTGACCGATGAATTGGCAAAAGCGAATCTGGAGCGGGACCAGGCGCTGCTGAAGAGTGTTCAGGCAAATCGCCTGCAGAGTATGCAGGGCGAGATCAACGCTGCCAATGAGACAAAGCAGCTTCTCAACGACACGCTGAAAACTCTAAAGAGCCAGCGCGACACGCAGATGAAGGTGTATACGACGGCTCACAGCGGCCGTCGCATGCTCAGCGAGTTTTTGGCGCAGCAGAAGAACCAGTATGAACAAGAGCAGACGAAGGTACAGCAGAAGCGACTCGACGACATCGTCGCAACGCGCTGGCAGAGAAACTGAGGCTCTCGCTCATTCCTTGAGATGTTGAATAGGCTGGCCCGCGACAAACCGTCGCGGGCCATTTTCATTTTCGAATGTACTCAAAGACGCGCATCTGCACAGTTTGTAGGCATAGATTGCCTAGTCGTCCCGGCAACGATTGCCTGTTTCAATACACATCGCAAAAGTGCGCGCTATGCGGCGTATGGATAACAAGCTCTAAATGTGTAGTTTGCAGGTTGCAAGCGAGAACGGTGCCAGGCCATCTCTCTGGCTTGCAACGTGCAATGAATCAGGCGTGCGAGTAACGTTCAAACCCGACTCCTCAACTTCAACGGCAACTCATGCATTGAAGGCGAGCAATTCAGCCGCGTCGTTCTTGCAGACGCTTGGGCGCGCATCAAGTGCTCAAAAGCCGATTGAAACGGGCAATAATTCGCAGGCCGGCAATGACTCCGATCGGAGCGAGTCGAGCATGGGCAATGGTTCTCAAGCGGCTTCCCCAACCGCAGCGGATAACGACGCGCAGACGCGGCAGGCACAAGTGGCAAACTCGGCCGTAGCCACTGTGCAATTGAATCGCGTTGCGCGTGAAAGCAAGAGTGCCGCAAGCGCGCAGGCGAGTGCGGCGAGCTCATCGACAGATAGATCACAGTCACAGTCGAAGATTGCGCAGCGCGCTGAAACTACAAGCACCGATGCCAATGCGGATAGCCAGGCCGCCGCACTGCAACCGGAAAACGCGCAGGCGCCCATTGTTGCACCGCAAATCCAGACGAATACTCAAGCAGATCCGAGCGGCGATCAAGGCGAAGAACACGGACCGGCGATGACGGCCGTTCACGGCAGCAATGATCGCGCGGATGCACATGCGGCTGGCGACTCAATGGCACGCGCAACTCAAGACGGCGCCACGGTCGGGGATGCTCAAGGCGCAGCGAATTCAGATCAGGTGGTAGCGGGAACCGATGCCGATGCCGGCCAGACAACCGCTCAGGCTTTTGCCGCGGGATTCACATTTGCCGCCGATGCGGCAGCGGCAAACACATTTGTGCAAGGCGTGGCTCCCAAGGTTGGCGATGGAAGCAGTATTGCCGGCAAAGCCTCGCAATACAAGACGGGCGGAGCAACATTCAACGCGGACGCAGCGAACGCAGCAAGCGGAACGAAGAGCAGCGCGACGGCCAACAACGCTCAATTGCAAGCAATGCAGACCAGCGCGCAACCAGCGCAGCACGCACAAGACAACGCAGCGCAGACGATCGCAATTGCGGCAAAGCCTTCTGACAGCGGTGCAACGCAAGCGATCGCATTGGCGGCGCACGCGACATCCGGCCCGGTCGTTTCATCGCACTCAGCTTCGACGAGCACAAGCGGAGCGCCCCTTGCAGGCCAGGAGGCAGGGAACTTGCCGGCAGAGCAACAGGAGACCGCCGCTGCCGCGGGAACGCCGGGCCTCAACACTGCGCAACTGATCCAAACCATGGGCCAATCGGAGATGCGTTTGGGATTGCACTCAGCGGAGTTTGGCGACATCTCAATTCGTACTTCGGTTTCGCAGCAGCAGATGCAGACGCAGATTTCGGTGAACCACGGCGGCCTTGAGAGCGCGATTTCAGCGCATCTTCCGGCGCTTGAAAACAAACTCGGCAGCGACTACGGGCTGCGTACATCGATTGAAGTGAATCAGTCGGGCGGATCGCTTTCCGGCAGTCACCAGCAGTCTTCGCAGCCGCAATCCGCACTGGCTCACGATAGCGTCTCCCAGAGCGGCGCAGAGCGTGTGGCAGAGATGGAACCAACGATTCTAGCGGCATCGCCCTACTTAGCAGATAGCGGCAGGCTCGACATCAGAGCGTAGACAACAAAGTTCAGATACCGGGGCTTAAGACGAATTCGCAGTAGAAGAGGAAACGCACATGAACATTCAAGGAATCAGCCCGCTCATCACCGCACCAGTTCAGGGACTGAGCGCCAGCAAGGTGAAGACGGCAGCCAGCACGAGCGCGTCAGGCACTTCGGGTACTTCTGGAACCTCGGGTACGTCGGGCAGCAGCTCGTCGAGCGGTTCGTCGAGTTTGTCGTCTTCCAGTCTGGAGACCACATTCCTGAATCTGCTGGTGACCGAACTGCAAAACCAGGACCCGACGTCTCCTGTCGATCCCACGGCGATGGTGGGCCAGATGGTGTCGTTGAATCAGTTGGATCAGCTCATCTCGATCAACCAGACGCTTTCAAGCATGTCAGGGACCTCAGGAACGTCCGGTAGCTCCGGCAGTTCAGGGACTTCGGGGAGTTCCGGAACATCAGGCGCGTCGGGCCAGGCAGTCACGCAGGCCGCGGCCAACCCGCTCGCTTCGCAGCAATCGGCAAGTGCGCTACAGCCTTCGGCTTCAACGCAGATTCCGGCCGCCTATGCGGGCGCGGCGGCGAATCAGGGTTTGATGAATCTTTACGGTAGTTTGGCAGCGCCAGCAGCAACCACAAATTCCATGTACACAGGAGTCCGGTAAATGTCAGCCTTTTCGATACCTCTTTCAGGCCTTTCGGCGGCCAGTTCGGCGCTGAACGTGATTGCCAATAACCTTTCTAACCTGAACACGGATGGCTATAAGAACGAGAATCTGGATTTTGCCAGCATCTTCAGCGGGCTGCAGGGAACTTCAGGCAATGGCGATCCGATTCAGACAGGAAACGGCGTCAAGGTTGCGGGCACGGTTGCGAATTTTACAGACGGCAATACGAGCTCGACCGGCGTCTCGTCCAACATGGCACTGCAGGGCAACGGCTTCTTTGTTGTGAAAGACAGCAATGGAACCGATTACACCCGCAACGGAGATTTCACGGTCAACTCTCAGGGGCAACTGTGCACGCAGAGCGGAGCGCTTGTCATGGGGTATCCGGCGGTCAACGGCACGGTCCAGGCCGGCTCGGCGCTGGCGCCCATCTCGGTCGACCAGATCAACAACGTTCCCGCAACGGCCACCACCAGTTTTGAGATGACGACGAATCTCGACTCTTCGTCGGCAGTGGGCGCAACTTATAGCGAGCCCATCGCTGTGTACGATTCCTTGGGGCAGTCGCACACATTGACGGTGAATTACACCAACACCGCGCCGAATGCGTGGAGTTACAGCATCACTTTGCCGGCCGCGGATACTGGCGGAACGGGAACCGCGACTCAGGTTGCGTCAGGCAATCTGACGTTCAATTCGTCTGGCCAGCTCACTTCGCCAACAGGCAGCGTTCCAGGCATAGCCATTACAGGTCTCGCCGATGGGGCAGCGGATATGAACCTATCCTGGAACCTGAACGGCAGCGGCGGAACTCCTGCAATCACGCAGCAGGCAGCGACCAGCGCCACGAGCGGCCTTACGCAAAACGGTTATGCCAATGGAACCTTCACGGGTTATACGGTTCTGTCCGATGGAACGGTGCAGGCGCAGTTCAGCAACCAGCAGACCATGGCTCTGGGCCAAGTGGCAGTCGCCAGCTTTGCAAACAACCAAGGGCTGATTCAGACGCCGAATAGCGAGTATCAGGCTTCCTACTCCTCCGGCGCTGCCGTGATTGGTCAGGCTGGCGCGGGAGGCGACGGCACCATCAGTGGAGGCTCGGTGGAAGAGTCCAACGTGAATCTATCTGCGCAGTTCGCAAACATGATCGTGGCACAGCAGGGCTATGAGGCCAACGCAAAGGTCCTCACCACGCTCGACCAGGTCTCTCAGGCGACGATTCAGGCCATCTCATAAGCGAGGATGAATTGAACTGTCGTTAAGTTACGATTAGAGAATTTTCCGGCGAAGATCGTCCGTGCCGCGAAAGTTCAATGCCGGGGCCCGGCTCTCATGGCTGTCTCACCAGCCGTGGGGCCGGCGCGCCCGCGCATTTCCGCATGTATCTTGTTTTGATTCCTATGTTTGGGATCAAATCAAGTCCCCGCCTCGTTGCTCCCGCCGATCGCCTCATTCCGGCCCTCCGATTGCATTTGAATTGGCACCATTGCTCCGCCCGTTGTGCGTTGTAGCCACCAGTGTCAGCAACATTGCCTGGTATGAACACATCGCCCTGGGTTGGAGCCGCGAGAGGCCAAATGAGTGCAGCAGCTCAAAATCTGACCGTTAACCCCGCCCAGGCAGCCGACGCCGGCGCTTCGCCGAATCTGAAAGATCCAGTCGAGAGCATGCCCTGGCTTCCATGCACGCTCACGCTCGAAGTGCCCGTGGCCCACTTCACAATCGCCGACCTTCTTGGTTTGGAAAAGGGTTCCATCGTGGAGACCGCCTGGAGCAACACCAGCGATGTGCCGCTGCGCGTGAATCAACTGCTCGTCGGCTGGACCGAGTTTGAAGTGGTCGGCGACCGGCTTGCGGTTCGCATTACGGAGCAGCTATGAACCTCAAGATCAGGATCGAGAGACCGATGAGAGAAGCGGCTCCGCGAAAGACGGCGCAGCAGCCTGAGCAGCAGCCTGCCAAGCGCCAGCCTGCACCCGTTCGCAGGCCATTTTTGTCGTCGCTTGAGGATTTTGCGGATACGCGCAAGGTTGAAGCGCTCAAGAATCAGCAGATCTTCAAGATCTCAGAAACCAGACAAGTTCCGCCGCCCAGGCGCGTGCCAGCGCCGCAAACTATTTCGAGTAAGACGCCGGCACAGCCGCCGCGTCCCACCCTGTTGAGCCGCGCGATCTCTTTGCTGCGCTCCGCTGCTCCGGCCGCCAAGCAGTTGAAACTTGTTGAGTCAGTCTCTCTCGGCGAGAAGCGGTTCGTCGCCGTGGTTCACGCGGATGGCCGCAGGTTCCTGGTCGGCGGAGGAGCGTCGGGAGTCTCGCTGCTTGCGCAGTTAGAGGAATCGCCGAAGTCTACAGAAAACTTACGTTCATTCGCCGGGCCAAC
The DNA here is from genome assembly GCA_964481595.1 of uncultured Occallatibacter sp. GTDB lineage: Bacteria > Acidobacteriota > Terriglobia > Terriglobales > Acidobacteriaceae > Telmatobacter. The sequence goes on from CAYZVG010000001.1 coordinate 10,146, forward strand.
GGAGCTTGCCGGATGACCTTGGTTCAGACAGTGGGAGCAATTGCGGTGCTTGCGGCGCTTTCGATCGCCGGGTCAACCCCGGCTCATGCGCAGACGGACACACTTGCTCCGGGAGCGGCCGGATCGCTTGCCGCGCCAGCGGCGGCAGCCACAGCCAATCCTGCTCCGATTCCGTTTGTCTCTCAGCCTGAACCCGCACCGGCCGCGCCGATGAGCGCCCCTTCAAAACCGGCCAACGCACCGGTGTATCAGACCATGGCTCCGGCAAATAATGGTGGAATGTTGCACATTCAGGGCCTGGATGGCGAGGCGGTGCCGTGGTCGATCATTGTTACGCTCACGGTTCTCACGCTCATCCCGTCGATTCTTTTGTGCGTTACTCCATTCGCTCGCCTCCTGATCGTGTTTCACTTTTTACGGCAGGCGCTTGGACTGCAGACCACCCCTTCAAACCAGACGCTCATCGGGCTCTCGCTCATCCTCACGTTCTTCTTGATGCAACCCGTGGGCGCTGAGATTTTTCACGATGCGGTTCTGCCCATGCAGGCCAAGCAGATTACGCCGATGGAAGCATTGAATCGCGGAGAAGTGCCGCTGCGGAAGTTCATGATTCACTACGTGCGCGAAAAGGATGTGGCCTTGTTCGTCGAACTGGCCAAGGAGCCGCGCCCGGCCACGGTCGACGATGTTTCAATGCGGGTGCTGTTGCCCGCGTACATCGTTTCAGAGCTGAAGGCCGGCTTCCAAATTGGCACTGTACTGTTTCTTCCGTTTCTGATTGTCGACATGGTTGTAGCTTCAATTACCACGTCGGTGGGCATGCTGCAGTTGCCGCCTGTTGTGATTTCAACCCCGCTCAAACTGCTGCTGTTTCTGATGGTGGATGGCTGGCATCTGTTGATCGGATCGCTGATGAGGAGTTTTAACTGACGCTATGGACGTTGATCAGGTTGTACTGTTAGGCCGCATGGTGTTGCAGGAAGTGGTTATTCTTGCGGGACCGTGTCTGGCTGTCGCGATCCTGGTGAGCCTTAGCGTCAATATTGCCCAGGTGCTTACTTCGCTGCAAGACATGACGGTGTCAACCGTTGCCCGGCTGATTGCGACCGGAAGCGCACTCTTCGTATTGATGCCCTGGATGTGGCGTCATCTGGCCACCTTCACGCTCGGCACGTTTTCAGATTTTCACGCGTACTTGAAATGATCGATATACCTCTCATCGCGATCATCACCGGCCTGCTCACCATTGGTGTGCGGATCACGGGACTCATGCTGTTTGCGCCGTTCCTCGGTAGCGCCGTGATCCCCGCCCGCATCAAGGCGATTCTCGTGCTGGCGATTACAGTGTTGCTTTATCCCACGGTTGGGCCGACGATCGGCGCGCACACTCTGGCCGAATGGGTGCCGCTGGTCATTTCGGAGTTCATTATTGGAATCGGAATGGGCTTAGCAACCAACGTGGTGTTTGAGGCAGTGCAGCTTACCGGCCAGGTGCTTGGCGTGCAGATGGGCTACTCGCTGGTGAATATTCTCGACCCGCAGAGCCAGGTGGACACCACTGTGGTGGCCGTGTTCTACCAGAGCATTGTGATGCTGCTTTTCTTGCGGATGGATGTGCACTACTGGCTTTTGCGCGCAGTGGGCAACAGCTTTCAATATCTGCCGCCGGGCTCGGCGCACATCAACAGCCTGTTCACCATGGCGATAGTAAAGACGGTCGGCGATATGTTCGGCCTGGGCGTGCAGATTGCCGCTCCCGTGCTCTCGGCCACACTGGCTGCGGACATCATTCTCGGCCTTCTCGGCAAGGCATCGCCCAACATGCCCCTCATGCTGCTTGGCCCGGCGGTAAAGAGCTTGCTGGGCATGTTTATTTTGATTGCGACCCTCAAGTATTGGCCCGATCTTTTTCACCGCTTATTTCTGGATTCAATGACAAACGGCGAACGCATATTTCACCTGGCAAGTTAGAGAACAATGGCAGATTCAAATAAAACAGAACAGGCAAAACCACGGCAACGGCAGAAAGCCAGAGAGCGCGGCCAGGTCACTCGTTCGCGCGAGCTCAGCGGCGCGCTGTCGATGTCTGCCGTTGCCGGTGTTCTGTATCTGACGGGCCGGGTTGCGGTTCCGCACTGGACGCATTTCTTTCGCACTACACTCGATATGGCGTCGACAGAGTCGATTGAGCCTGGCGGTCCGCTTCTGTTCTGGACCAGTATTGAAGCCATGCGCTGGGTGTTTCCGGTTCTGGGCGCTGGACTCGTTGTCTCTCTGGCTGCCGGCCTGGCGCAAGGCGGATTTGTCTTCGCTCCGGAAGCGCTTGCTTTCAAGTTCGAACGGTTGAGCCCCTCAAACAAGCTGAAGCAACTTTTTTCTCCCACAGGATTGAGTACAATTCTCAAGTCGCTGCTGCCGTTCACCGCGATTGCATGGGTTGGCGTGGCCTCTGTCCGCACTCACTGGTCTGAGATTCTGCAAAGCTCGTACGCCGACTCGCGCCAGTTTGTCGTGCTCATGGGCACCATCCTTATCCAGATTCTGTGGAAGTCGGGCCTCATCTTTCTGGTGTGGGCGGGCGTGGATTACATGCTGATGTGGTGGAAGAACGAAGGCGACCTGAAGATGAGCCGCCAGGATTTGCGCGACGAGCTGAAGCAGACCGAAGGCAATCCCCAGAGCAAAGCCAGGATCAGAAGAATCCAACGCCAGACGCGGCGCAGACAGATGCTGAAGAGCGCCGAGAAGGCCACCGTCGTAATCACAAACCCGACCCACTACGCGGTTGCCCTCCGTTATGAACCGGACATGCCGGCACCGGTGGTTGTGGCCAAAGGTTTGGATCATCTGGCTCAGAAGATCAAAGAGGTTGCCTGGAATCTCGATATTCCAGTGATGGAAAACAGGCCGCTGGCGCAGGCGCTTTATCGCAGCGCTGAAGTCGGCGATCCCATTCCCTCCGCGCTGTATCAGGCTGTGGCCGAGATCCTGGTGATGGTCTTCAAGGCCCAGGCCGAGGTGCGCAACCGCGAGGCGCAAAGAAGAGCAATGGTGATGCAACAAATGCAGCAATCGAATGCGAGGACGCAGTGACGACCACTGAAGTGAAGACCGCTGGAACCACGAAACCCGGAGCAGCAAAGCCAGGCTTGGCGAAACCTGGCTCAACAAAGCTGGGATTGCTTGCGACGCTACGCACCTACTCCGATTGGGTGATTCCCGTTGGCGCGGTTGCGCTGGTATTTGTGATGCTGGTGCCTATGCCGAGCTTCGTCCTCGATCTGCTGCTCGCCGTCAGCCTTACCGCATCGGTGCTGGTGCTGCTCACTGCCATTCAGGTGTTGCGCCCGGTGGAGTTTTCAGTTTTTCCCAGCCTGATTCTGCTTCTCACCTTAATGCGGCTGGCGCTCGATCTTGCTGCTACGCGCCGCATCCTGCTGCACGGCAGCGAGGGCTCGTCCGCAGCCGGAAAAGTGATTGAGGCATTCGGGCAGTTTGTTGTCGGCGGCAATTACATTGTCGGTTTTGTCATCTTTCTCGCGTTGATTGCCATTCAATATTTGGTGGTGAGCCACGGCGCAGTGCGCACGGCTGAAGTGACTGCACGCTTTACTCTCGACGCAATGCCGGGCAAGCAGATGGCCATCGATTCCGACCTGAATACCGGCCTCATCAATGCCGACCAGGCCCGCCAGCGCCGTCAGCAAGTGGCGCGCGAGGCGGAGTTCTGCGGCGCAATGGACGGCGCGGCGCGATTCAGCCAGAGAGATTCAATGGCGACCATTCTGATTATGGCCATCAACATCGTGGCCGGATTCATGATTGGCGTCTTTCAGCAGGGAGTTCCGTTTGAGCAGGCTCTGAAGACCTACACGATTCTGACTGTGGGCGACGGCCTGGTCGTGATTATTCCTTCGCTTCTGGTATCGGTGGCCGGCGCTATCGTGGTGACGCGCGCGGCGTCGGATCGCTCGCTGGGCGGCGACATCGGCAAACAGATGTTCAGCACCGCACGTCCGCTGTGGATTGTGGCCGGCTGTCTCATCTCTCTTGCGCTGATTCCGGGAATGCCCAAGGTTTCATTCATCCTGATTGGCGGCGGAATCATGTACGCGGCATGGAAGATGAAGCCCGGCGCACAGGCTGCAGCGGCCGCTGCCAAAGCCGTAGCCGAAGGCGGAGCCAAGCCGGGCGTGCCGGTCATCGATCCGATGGACGCGGCGCTCAAGCTGGACGACCTGATGCTGGAAGTGGGCGTAGGCCTGGTTCCGCTTGTGGATGTGAAGCAGGGCGGCCAGTTGCTGGCGCGCGTCAAGTCGCTGCGCAAAACCCTCGCCCAGACCCTTGGCTTTCTGGTTCCTTCTATCCACATCACGGATAACCTCTCGCTGAAGGAGAAGGAGTACGTCATCTATCTGCGCGGAGTTGAGATTGCGCGCTGGGAGATGAAGCCCGGCCGCTTGCTGGCCGTGAACTCGAATCCCAAGCCGGGCGATCTGCCGGGGCAGGAGACGCAGGAGCCGGCATTCAATTCGCCCGCCAAGTGGATCACTCCCGACATGCAGGCGCAGGCCATCTCCGCGGGTTATGCCGTGGTCGATCACACTTCTGTGCTGGCCGCGCATCTGTCGGAGATCATCAAGCAGAATGCGCACGACCTGCTTACCCGCCACGAGACCAAGCGGCTTGTCGACCGGCTCACCGACTCGCATCCGAAATTGGTAGAGGAGTTGATTCCAAAACTCATGTCGCTCGGCGAAGTGCAAAGAGTGCTGCAGCAGTTGCTGCGCGAACAGGTTTCGATCCGCGATCTTGGATCGATTCTGGAAACGATGGTGGAGACGGCGGCCATCAACAAGAATCCCGTTGTGCTGGTTGAAGCGGCAAGACACGCTCTGGGCCGCGCACTGGTTCGTCCGCTTCTTGACGAAACGGGACGCCTGAAGGTGGTTACGCTCGACAACGCTCTTGAAGAAGAATGCGCGCGCTCCTCTCAACAGACGCCGCAGATGGCATCGTCTGGGGCAATGCAGATTTCCGTTGCCCGCAAGGTGCTTGAAGGGCTGCGCGCAATGCTTGGGGATCAGGTTTCAGTCGCGCCTCCCGTTCTCTTATGCTCGTCTCCCGGCCGTTTCTACCTGAGGCGAGTGCTGGAGCCGTTCATTCCGAGGATTGTGGTGATCTCGCCGTCGGAGATTCCCGCATCCACGCAGGTAATGTCACTGGGGTGTGTGCGATGAAGATGCGCTTTACGATCACGGTTGACGGGGGGAACAAATGACCGCAGCAGAGCTGGCATACAAGACGAGTGCAACCGTTGCGACCGATCCTGACGATCTCGTGACTCAGGAATTGTCGCAGGTCTATTACATTGCGTCGCGCATTCGCGAGCGCCTGCCTCAGCACGTTGAGCTGGAGGACCTGGTGAGCGCCGGTGTGGTGGGTCTGATTGAAGCGGCGCGGAGTTTCGACAGCTCGAAGAACGTGCACTTTAGGACCTTCGCCAAGTTCCGCATTCGCGGAGCAATCTTCGACAGCTTGCGCGAGACCGATTGGGGATCGCGCTATATGCGCAGAAAAGGGCGCGAGATAGCGGACGCAACTGCGCGCCTTGAAGCCCGGATGGGACGCCGCCCCCAGGAACACGAGGTCGCCGAGGAGATGCACGTCGAGCCGGAATACCTGCGCAAGATCATCGGACAGCTTGATGCGCTGCAAGTGGGCAGCCAGAGCGTGGCGGTATCGAGTGACCGCTCGGAGTCGCTCGACGTGATCGAGTCGGCGCCGAACCTCGACGACCCAGATCCTCTGGAGATATGTCTTGATGGAGAAAGAAAAGCGCACCTGGCCGAGGCCATCTCAAAACTATCTGAAAGAGAGCAACTGATTCTGTCGTTGTATTACCGGGAAGAGCTGACCATGAAAGAAATCGCCAAGGTAGTGGGAGTGGCGCTCTCGCGGGTCTCGCAAATCCGCCAGGAAATTATGGTGAAGCTGCGCGTTTCTCTCGACCATCTGCAAGCCAGTCCGATGCCGATGACTGTCAATAATAGGAGAGGGTATTATGAGCACGCCTAGTTTGAACCCCTCTGAAGTTTTGCCGACGACCGCGCCGCCAGCCGCGCAAAAGCCGCCGGCTAAGACCAAGCAGGTTCATAACTGCAATTTCCGTCTTGCCGGACGCTTGTCGAATGAAGATGCGCGCTCGGTGATCGCCATCCATACCATCTTTGCGCAGCATGTCACCGACGCGCTGGACGCGTACCTTGGAGGTGGCGTCGAAGTGAAGTTCGGCACGCTCAATCAGCTTGCCATCAAGGATTACCTTGCGGAGATTTCCGAGCCTAGTTACGTTGTGCCGTTTTCCTCCGGTCTGGTAACAGTGGAGTTCGGCGTCGATATGGTCTTTCCCATCGTCGAACTGCTGATGGGCGGCGCGGCCGAACCCCAAAGCGCATCGCGCGACCTCTCTGAGATTGAAGAAGAGGTGATGCACGACGTGGTCCGGCTGATCGTGCGTCAGGCTGAAACACTATGGGCAATTCCGGGCATCGCGCTCAACGCGGAGCCTCGCATCAAGCCCTCTATGATGTACCAGAGTTTTCGCCCGACCGAAAAGCTTGCGGTCTTGCGCTTTGAGATAACGCTTGGCAACGCGGCAGGCGCATTCAACCTGGTTCTTGCCAAGCCGCTTCTCGACTCGCTCATCAAGAAGGTGAAGGAAGACCAGCCGCAGAAGAAGCAAAAACTGCGCAGCTTTCCCTCGCCTCCTCTGCGCGAACGCATTCTCGATTGCGATATGGAAGTGGTTACCGAATTGACCGGAATCAAAGTCGCGGTCAAGGATCTGGTTGCGTTGCAGCCGGGTTCGGTGTTGAAGCTGCGCGCTCCCATCCGGATGGCGGGGATGCTGACCGCCGGCGGGCGCGGACTTTTTGAGGCGGTTCCAGTACGCAATGGCACGCAGCGTGCCGCACAGCTTGGTCCACGTGTTTCGTCGACAGATTTGAAGAGGGGATAAACGCAATGAATAAAGACGCTAAAAAGAATGGCGCCAATGTCTTCGCCGCCGCATTTGCTGAGGCTCTATCCGACGTACTGACTGAGTCAGCGGATTCACCATGGCCGCTCGAATTGATGCCCTGCGGCGCCGTTCCCACGACCAAGGGAACGCCGATCCACTTCCGGCTCACCTTGACCGAAGGGCTTTGCGGGGAATGCTTCATTGAGTTCTCTGAGCCGCAGGCCGTGGTTCTGCTCGCCCAGATGCTCCATGGGCCGGTGGACGAGGTCGCCGAAGAACACAAAGAGACGCTGGCGAAGGCCCTTTTGCAGGCCGCGGAAAAGGCCGCCGCTTCGCTCCAGGACAAGTTCGGACCGGTCAACGTGAAGGTCGATCCGGTTGCCGGCCTGGCTTTTGGGGGAATGTTCGTGGTTCCGATTGCAGCATGCGATTCGGGAACGGAGATGCAGGTGCTGCTCTTCTTTGGCGGGCAACTGCTTGAGGCGCTCTCGGCGGCGTATGGAAACGGCGAGGCGGATGGGGCGGAAGAACTCGTGGTTTCTCCGCGCAACCTGAAGCTGGTGATGGATGTGGAGCTGAATGTCTCGCTGCGCTTTGGCCAGCGGCAACTGCCTCTGCGCGATGTGCTGGATCTGGGCAGCGGCTCCATCGTCGAACTCGACCGCATGGTGGACGATCCCGTGGAGCTTTATCTCGACGGTAAACTGATTGCCCGGGGCGAGGCGGTTGTTGTCGATGGCAACTACGGATTGCGCGTGACGGAGATTCCGCAGCCGATCGCCAATCACTTCTTGAATTGACGCGCGGCGGCGAGCTGTTGCCTACGGCTCGCCGCCGTGTTTTGAGGTTACTAATTGCACAGCAACTGGACGCGGGACCAACCGTTCCGCGTACAATTGTTCGATTCGAAGAGCGGTTTTCCACAATTAACGATGTGTCTGAAGATTCTGACGTTTTTTGAGTGAAACTAGCTGCGCGAGTTGCCGATAAATGTGCCAGGCGGTGGCACGGTGCTGAATCGGAAACTACTGACAATTGCAGCAGAGCAAAGCACTCCGGCCGGACGCGGCGTTTCGCGGCTCGACCTTCTTCGCGGCCTTCCCGATCTCCCCGTATTATCTGAGACGCTTTTGCTCATGGAGTTCATGCTCCAGGGGCAGTCGGTGAACCTAACCGGCGTTTCGCAATTGATTCTCTCGGACCTTGGCGCGGCTTTGCAGGTGATGCGTCTGGCCGGACTCGAGAGCTCGTCTGTTGCCAGCCTTCCCCGTCGCATTGAAGATTGCGTCTCCGGCCTCGGGTTAGATGCCTGCCTTGATGCCATGTCAAAACGCCCGGTTTCCCGCAGTGCCCGCCATTCCGGCCTTCTTCAAATCTGGACGCATGCCCACGAGATCGCGGATTTGTGCCGCTCGCTCGCCGAAGAGACGAGGGGCAAAGTCAGCCCGTCAGATGCTTTCCTGATGGGATTGTGCCACGAGCTTGGCGAGCTGCCTGCCGCTCTGGGCTGGGATTGGCCGCGCGAGTACGCAAGCAATCCTGACACTGCCGGACTCAAGCTGGCCGAGGCATGGTCGCTGCCGACCTGCATTCTGGAGTACTTCTTCGACCGTCAGGCTGGCCACAGTTCGAGCCAGTGGGTTGAGATTGTCGATCGCGCGCACCAGTTGGCCCTGGCTGAGTCGAACCGTGAGTTTGAAACGAATCATCCTGTATACGAGGCAAATGCCGTCGCCTGGCTGCACGCGGTATCGTCTTAAGCCTCGACATTGACCGATCCAACGCCCGTATCCTCCATTGCGTTCGCATGAGGACCGGTCCTCCAATCCTGCGTTAGATTCGCGGTCGAACTGAACTTCTCATCGAACCTTCATCAAACTGTGCATATTTGCGCCATAACCGCCCTATTTCAGGCAAAACTTGCCGAGTAGGATGGCATCCGCCGTGCATATCTCTTGTCGAAGGGAATCGCATGGACAGTGGATACTACGCCGCTTGCACGGGTCTTGTGTCTCGGACGCAGGCTTTGGACACGATCGCCAATAACCTTGCCAATGCAAGCACGTCCGGCTTTCGGGCGCAGCACAACGTGTTCAGTTCGGTGATGGCCTCGGCCGGTGGCCAGTCAGGCACGGCGCTGAACCAGGCGATCAATAATTTTGGAGTTTTGGGCGGAATTACTCTCGACCAGAGCCAGGGCGCGCTGCAGAAAACCGGCAACGAGCTCGACCTCGGGATCGAAGGGCCGGGTTACTTTGTTGTGCAAACGGCAAACGGTCCCATGTATACGCGCAACGGCGCATTTCAGGTTTCGAGCAAAGGCCAGTTGGTCACGTCTACGGGCGATGCGGTGATGGGCGACAAGGGCCCGATCACCATGCTGCCCGGTCAGGCCTCAATCAGCGCCGACGGTACCATCTCGTCCAACGGCGCAGTCTCGGGCAAGATCAAGGTCGTCGAGTTTCCCACCAATACCGAGCTGACGAGCATGGGCGGCACTTACTACTCCGCGCCAGCCGGCACTGCAACCACGGCATCCAACTCGAATGTGCGGCAGGGCGTTCTGGAGAGCTCGAACGTGAATCCCGTAATGAGCATGGTGGAACTGGTGACGGCGCAGCGCTCGGCTGAGATGATGCAGCGCGCTCTGGGAATGTTTAGTAACGAAATAGATAAAACCGCGGCGCAAGAACTGCCGAAGGTCGGCTAAAGGAGATTCGATGTTTCATGCCCTCTATACGGCTGCCAGCGGAATGACCGCCCAGCAAATCAACCTGGACAACATCGCCAACAATCTTGCCAACTCGAGCACGTCGGGCTTTCAATCCCGCCGCGTTCAGTTTCAGGACCTCCTTTACCAAAGCACTATCATGCCGGGCTCTGCCGCAACCCAGCAGACCACAGTTGCTTCAGGCTTGCAGATCGGCCTGGGCACGCGCCCCGCGAACACTGAGATTGTGCAAACGCAGGGCGATTTGAGCGCAACCGGCAATCCGCTGGACTTCGCGATTCAGGGCTCCGGCTTCTTTCAGATTCTTATGCCGAGCGGCCAGACCGGCTACACGCGGTCAGGTTCGTTCCAGCCGGATGCGCAGGGAAACCTGGTGACGGCGAACGGCGATGCGCTGCAGCCGGCCATCAATATTCCCTCCGCGGCCACCAATATTACAGTAGGCAGCGATGGCACGGTCAGCGTGACCCTGCCGGGCCAGACGCAGGCGCAGCAGGTAGGCGTCATTCAGCTTGCCTCGTTTCAGAATCCCGGCGGATTGAACAGCGTTGGGAACAACGTTTATCTGCCTACCACTGCTTCGGGCGATCCGGTTGTCGGCGCGGCCGGCGGATCGGAAGGCCTGGGAACAATTCAGCAGGGAATGCTTGAAGCCTCAAACGTGAATGTTGTGGACGAGTTCGTGAACATGATTCTGGCGCAGCGTTCTTACGAGTCGAATTCGCGCGTGATCAAAGCGGCCGACGAGATGCTGCAACAGCTCAACCAGTTAGCCCAGTAGAGTAGATGCCCGATGACGAGAACGAACGCAATTCTATGGTCGATTGTTTTAGCCGGCGCGGCGCTGCCCGCTGCCGCGCAGCACTATGCCATCACCAACAGGAGCATTGCGGCAACCATGAGCACGGTTGGCGTTCCGGTTTCAGCGGATCAGGTGACGCCGCTCAGCGATGTGGTCTCGTCAAAGCCTTCGCCAGCGATGAGGGTTCGCTCGGTCTCCAGGCTTGAAAACGGTGAGCTGCTGGCAAGGCTTGAATGCACGGCAAGCGAGGAATGTCTGCCGTTCTTTGTAAGCGTGCGCACGTCGCAAGGCGGCGGAGCGCAAGCTGACGGAGGCACGGTGAGCGCGTTGCCGGTTTCACTCACGCAGAAACAGGAGCCCAGATCGATCGTGGTGCGCGCCGGTGCAAAGGCGATGCTTGAACTCGATGGCAGTCACGTGCAGATTCGCATGCCCGTGGTTTGCCTGCAGAGCGGCGGCATTGGGCAGACGATTCGCGTGATGGACAAGAGCCATCGCCAGGTTTATCAGGCCGAAGTGGTTGACGACGGATTTGTGAAGGGGAGGCTGCAGTAATGTTCAACGCAAAGCCAAGCGGCTGGCAGCTTGCCTGCATTGAGATTGTGGTGGCCTCGCTCGTGGTCCCGATGGCGCATGGGTGGACCAGCAAGAAGAACAGCCCTGCCCAGTTGCGGACCGACTACATTGCCCGCCTGCAGGAGCAGGAACCGCCCAAGCCGGAGCACACCCTTGGCAGTCTTTGGAACCAAGGCGACCTGTCGGAGCTATCCACCGACTACAAGGCGCGCAAGCTCAACGATACCGTTGTGATTCTCGTATCGGTGGCTACCACGGCCAGCCAAAGCGGAGACGTGAACAGCGCGCGTGCCTTCCAGACCAGCTCGGCGATCACCGGCCTGGCCGGGGATGTGAACACCAAGGGCCTGAACCCGCTGTTCAACGCCAACTCCAACACCACGCTCAAGGGATCGGGCGCAACCGGTTCCAGCACCAACTTTCAAACCAGCATGACCGCGCAGGTGATTGCGGTACTGCCCAGCGGCAATCTGATTATCGAAGCGCAACGCAAGATTTTTATGAACAACCAGCATGAGGATGTGACCGTTCGCGGGGTTGTGCGGCCCAACGACATTGGATCGAACAATACCGTCTCCTCTGCTGCGCTCAGCAATCTTGAAATCGAGATGAAAGGGAAGGGAATTATCGCCGACAGCACGCGTCCGCCGAACCGCATTACGCGCGCCGTGCTCTGGCTCCTTGGGTTCTGATGAAGATGATTTCCATCCGTACAAATTCGTGTGCGCGTATTGCCGGGCTTGCTGTCTGGGCGCTGGTGCTTGGCTTTGTTTCGCTGCCGCTGACACCTCGCGCCGCAGCAGACACCTCAAACCATCGCGTTCTCATCCGCGACATTACCAGCATTCAAGGCGTGCGTAACAATATGCTCGTGGGCTACGGGCTAGTGGTTGGCCTCAACCGCACCGGCGACTCGCAGCAGACTTACTTTACTGTGCAGACATTGGCCAATGCCATGCAGAAGATGGGCGTTCTTATCTCGCCCTCGCAGGTTGAGGTCAAGAATGTGGCTGCCGTATTTATTACCGCGTCGCTGCCGCCGTTTGCGCGGCCGGGTTCCACGCTCGATGTCACCGTATCTTCAGTCGGCGACGCCAAGAGTCTTTCCGGCGGAGTGCTGTTGATGAGCGCGCTGCACGGTCCGGATGGCCAGGTGTATGCCGAGGCGCAAGGGCCGCTGATTCTGGGTGGCTATACCACGGGCAGTGGCACGAATGGCAAGGAAGTGAACTCCGTAACGGTGGGCGCGATTCCAAACGGAGGAATCGTTGAGCGCGATGCCTCTGTCGATCTGCATGATTTCAAGACTGTGTCGCTGCTGCTGCGCAATCCCGATTTCACAACCGCCAAGCAGATTGCCGATACGGTCAACGATGAGTTCCACAAAGCGGTAGCCACGGCAGTCGATAGCGGGCGTGTGGACGTGGATGTGGCAGACGCAGGCTCGGCTTCCATTCCAACGTTGATCTCTCGGGTTCAAAGCCTTTCGCTCAACGTGTTCACACCGGCCAAAATCGTCATCAACGAGCGGACGGGCACCATCGTTCTGGGCGGCGACGTAAAGCTGACACCGGTTTCGGTGATCCATGGCAATCTGTCGATTGAGGTGGTGACCACTTACACGGTCGCTCCGGTTCCGGGCGGAATCGCGCAGGGATACACAGAGCGTAGCGGGGCACAGGGAGCGGGCCAGTCGGGCAAAGGCGCCGCGGCAGGCTCCGGTGCGTCTGGCGCAGATACCGGCCAAGCGGCGCAGAATCAGAATGGCGGACAAGGCGGCGGGCAGGGAACGGAAAAGTTTAGCGTTTCGACTCCCGAAGCGCTGGTTCCGCAGACCACGGTGAACGTTACCGATGCGCCCGCGCAGACGATGCGCCTGGACGACGGGGCGAACGTGGACGAATTGGTAAATGGATTGCATGCAATTGGAACGACGGCGCGCGATGTCGTGGCCATCCTGCAGGCGATCAAGGCTGAAGGCGGTCTTCAGGCGGAATTGGAGGTTCAATAAATGGCAACGAGTCTCATCTCCGGCTCTTTGGCGGCCCAGGCGCAAACCAGCATGATGCAGTCGCGCGAAGACAGCGCGCTTAAGCAGATTCAGTCCGCGCAGGGGTCGAAAAGCGACTCCAAGATCGACAAAAGCGCGAAGGAATTTGAATCCATGCTGTTAACCAGTTGGCTTCAGCAGGCTGAACAATCCATGGCCACAGTGCCCGGCGCGGAGGACGATGAAGATGCCCCCGGAAAAGACCAGATGATGAGTCTCGGGGTGCAATCGCTTGCATCGTCAATGGTTGCGTCCGGCGGCATCGGGATTGCCAGCATGATTTCAAAGGCGCTTCATGCGGCCGCGGATAAAAACGATCAATCTACCACAGGAACCGCCGCTGGCCCGGCGCAAGTCAAAGGAAATCAAATTGAAAAACGATACTGAGAGTTGCATTAAACTTTGGGGATCGATGTGCCGATAGGGACGCAGGCACAAAAGAGGGAGTCGAAATGAGAATCGATCTATCGCAAGCAACGGAGAGCCTGCTCACAAGCGATCCGAACCCGAACCAGGTGAGCAAGCAGAACAGCGCTACGACCGAGCTTACAGGCGGAGAAGATCGTACCACCCTTGCCTCTGCTCAGCAGTCGATCGGCACGCTGGTCGGCACGGCGATGAGTTCCCCCGACGTTCGGCAAAATCTGGTCGACAGCCTGAAGCAGTCAATCAACAGCGGGCAGTACGAACTTAACCCCGGCAAAATTGCTTCGTCGATGATTGACGAGCACGCATAAGCTCGCAAACCAGTCAGGCTCCGGGGCCTGAAAGCTATGCACGGAAAGCACCAGGAATGACTTCGAGCAGCATTCAGGACCGGAATGGAAAGCTGGAGGAGTACCTTCAGTTGTTGCGCTCTATGAGCTTTGAGCTCGAGCGCGCCATGTCCGCAATCTCGCAGAACTCGATTCAGGCGCTCGAAGAAAGTCTCTCGAATCAGGAGGCCTTCAGCACGCGCCTGGTTGAATTGGCCGACGACCTTGGCCAGTCGCAAAGAGAGACCGCCACCCATCGCCAGCCGCTCGCCGACGATGGTTTGATGGACCATATCAACGCGGCCTCGGAATCGTTGCAGAAGTTGAATCGCCGCTATTCCGCGCTGCTCAAGTTCTCCAGCCGGTCGGTGGCGTTGATGGTTTCACTTTTCAGTTCCTATCAAGGACAGTTTCAGGAGGGTTCTGGCCCCAGGTTGAAGCTTGAAACCTGGTCATGCCAGATGTGATTGCTATGGGCGGACTGAGCACATCTCTGTTGATCGGCGTACAAGCGCTGGAAGTGAGCCAGGGTGCGCTCAACGCGACCAGCAACAACATAGCGAACGCAAATACCGCGGGGTACACACGCGAGGTTCCCGCGATATCGGAGAACGCCGAGAGCGTGTCGGGCGGAGTAGTGACGGGCGGCGGCGTTACCCTTACCGGGCTGCAAAGCGTCCGGGACGAACTGCTGAATCTGCAGATTCAGCAGCAGACATCGTCGCAGAGCCAGGCGGATACAACGTCGACAGCGCTCAGCCAGGTGCAGACCTACTTCAGCACCTCCGGCACGGATATCGAGACCGCATTCGCCAACTTCTCCAGCAGCTTGGCCGCGCTTTCTTCCAACCCATCCAGCTCGTCCCAGCAGGCAGGAGTTATCTCCAACGGGAAGAACTTGGCCCAGGCATTCAACAACACCGCGAACGGCCTCACCAATGTACAGTCGGCGATGGACGAGCAAGTCACGCAGACCGTTTCTCAAATCAACACTCTCAGCAAGCAGATTGCGCAGCTCAATTCGCAGCTTTCTCAGTTGACGGCTGCCGGCCAGAGCGGCGGAACGGTTGAGGATCAGCGCGATCAACTGGTTCAGAATCTGTCGCAGCTCACCGGTATATCCGTAACGCAAAGCAGCAATGGCGAAGTGATTACCACGGGCAATGGAACCCCACTGGTGATGGGCAGTCAGAGCTTTACATTGCAAACGACAACGGGCAGCGACGGCATGCAGCAGGTGCTTGATTCGAGCGGCAACAACGTCACTTCCTCGATTCAAGGCGGCACGCTGGGCGCTTCGATTACGGTGCGCGACCAGACGATTCCCAGCTACCTTTCGCAACTGAATACGCTGGCCACTCAGTTTGCTTCGGCCTTCAACGCCGCCCAGGCCAAGGGCTACGACTCGAACGGGAACACCGGCCAGGCTTTCTTCTCCGTGCCGTCGAGCGGCACTGGCGCCGCCGCTGGACTTGCGGTCGCCATCACCGATCCGTCGCAGATTGCCATCAGTTCCGATGGCTCGGCGGGCAGCAACGGCAACGTCGCTAATCTTTCAGCCGCGTTGACCGCTGCACTTCCATCCGGAAAGTCCCCGGCTCAGTCTTTCTCCGACCTTGTGTATCAGGTCGGCAACGATGCCTCGAACGCAAACACGCAATCCAGCGCTATCGCCGCCAACCTGCTGCAATTGACCAATCAGCAGAGCTCGGTCTCTGGCGTGAGCATCGACGAAGAGACAACCAACCTGATTCGTTATCAAACTGCTTACGAGGCCGCGGCCAGAATCGTGAGCACAATCCAGGCGCTTTCAGCCGTGCCCCTCGATATGGGTGCTTCGCAGAGCTATTAATCGATATGCGCGTAAATCCAAACATGGTTCCGAACATGCTCGCCGACCTGGCGCAAAGCCAGTCGGCGCTGAACACCGCCCTGCAAGAGGTGGCAACCGGCAAGAGTGTCAGTCAGCCCTCCGACAACCCCTCTGCCTCTGCTGACATGGTGCAGAACAGCATTGAAACCGCCAACGTCGACCAGTACACGCAAAACACCAGCAGTGCGCTGTCGATGGTGCAAACCGCGGACTCATCGCTTAGTTCCGTTGTAACGTCGCTGACGCAGGCAATATCATTGGGCACCGAAGCATCGAACGGCACCATAAACGCCTCCAATCTGCAGGCGATTGCTACGCAAGTGCAGGGGATTCTTTCGAGCGTGGTGTCGCAGGCGAATACCGACTACGAGGGAGTTTACCTGTTTGGTGGAACGGCCAGCACTACCGCCCCATATACGGCGAGCTCCTCTTCGGCCTCGGGCTACACCTATAACGGCAACAACAATTCAAACTCCGTTGCCATTGGCGACGATCAGTCCGTTCAAGTGAATCTTCCCGGGAGTCAGGTCTTTTCCAACTCCACTACCGATGTGCTTGGTTCGCTCTCGTCGCTTGTCTCTGCCATCCAAAGCGGCAGTAGTTCCGCGATTGAGAGTGCAACTTCATCGGTGAGCGCCGCACTTAGTTACGTCGATCAGCAGCGTGTCGTCTACGGCAATGCGGAGACTCAGTTGAATTCGCAGGAAACATATCTGCAGAATGAGACTGTAAACCTGACATCGCAGCAGACTTCGCTGATCGGAATTGATGAGGCTACAGCAGCGGAAACCCTGAGCGCGGATGAGACCGCCAACAGCGCGGCGCTAGCTGCCGCGGCAAAGGTGCTGCCCACAACGCTGCTTAACTACCTTTCGACACCGCAATAAGGGCGGCAATTCCAAACAATCAAGATCGCGCAGATATCTTGTTAAGCGAGCCTGCCCATGCAACTGTGATCGCAGTTGCATGGGCAGACTTTCGTTGTACAGGGAATTGGTGCGGACTCGAAACGCGCGCGATGGCAGCAATCGCTACGCTGACCAGCCGCCGTACCGGCTTTCAGAGAAAGTCGTCGCATAAGCCGAAGTATTCGTCATGGCCGCAGTTTGGCTAGATCCCAGATCGTTAGCCGGTTCAAGGCCGGGCATATTGGCCTTTTGCCAGGATTCCCGGATCTCCAGCACGGCAGCCATTTGGCGTTCTAGCGCCTCGGCCGATTGCTTCTTTTGTGCCTCAATCAAGTCGCGCCGGATTGACGAGTAGAAGGCCGCCAATTGTTGAGCCAGTTCCCCGCCAGGCCCTTCGGCAACGCAGTGCTCGAGATATCCGATCACTTGGAGTGCATGCTTGATCTCGTGGCAACGTTTCTCAATGTCGCCGCTCTGCTGGGCGGCCGCAGCCCGCCGCAGGTCGCCCGCGAGTGTTTCGTAAAGAGCAATGAGAAGGCCATAGCCGCCTCCATTTGCCGCCGCCATCGTCCGATATGCAATGTCTGTGCGATTCATCTCTTCCGCCGCTTAAACTTCGCCCGATCAAAGAACCTGTGTCATGCGGAACGGCGTTTGCCACACCGCGAAGGTATCCGAGCCTTTCGCATCCCCATCACTTGTAGGGGATGCGAGGGTCCTATTCGTATGCTTCTTAGCCGTTCGAGGAATTGTACCCAAGTTCTTGCTGGATCTGTTTCATCTCTGTCGGCAATTGCTGCAACGCGATCTCTGCTTTGCTGTACTCGCTCTGTAACTGGGCCTTGAGCGGCGTAATCACGTTGTTCTGGAAGTTAGTAACATCCGTTTGCAGCGTGGAGTATTCAGTGCTGATGCTCTGCAGATCGATCGTAAATGCGCCATTTGCCGGGTTGGTAAAATTACTCAGTTGTTGATCCAGTGAATTGGCAAAGCCATTCAGCGCCGACCCTTGAAAGAAATTCTGCACATCGCTGAAGTTATTCTGTAACGCGCTGCTTAGCGCCGAACTATCAACACTTAGAGTTCCATCGCTGTTTACCGAGACGCCATAGGAAGCAAGGCTAGAGATCTTTCCCGTAGCGTTGGTCGCGGTATAACTTAGAGCGCCTTCCAGCTCCGATTGCAGGTTACGCATGTTCGGATCGGTGGCAAGAGCACCCTGGCCCGATCCAGAGTCGCTAAACTGCGCGTTCACGGCCGTGATGATCGCGTTGTAGTCGGTGACAAACTGATTGATCGCTGTCGATGCCTGCGACGTGTCGGGACTGACTCCCAGGCTCACTTGTGTGCCTGGGACCGCGCTCAACAGGTTCAACGTCAAGCCGGGTACGGCATTGGTCACCGTATTGGTGGCACTCTGTATCGCAATCCCATCCACCGTCAACGAAGCATTGACGCCGGCTGATTGGGTGAATCCAAAAGAAGCTAGCTGCGGAGAAGTAACGGAGAAGTTGGCAGCACTGCCCGATGTGTTGGCAACAATGGCCAAACGTGCGCCAGTGGCGTCTGTCACCACGCTTGCAGTCACGCCAAGGTTATCGCCGTTGATCGAGTTTGCCACGTCGGTGAGGGTAGTGGTTCCATCGGTCGTTACCGTCGCCGTACCGGTGCCTGTGGTGAGGGTAATGCTTCCCGCAGGCAGAGCTGTAGTGGCGTTGGCAAATACGCCCGAGGTCCACGTGTCGGTGGTCGCCAGGCTGTTGACAACTACAACATGGTTTCCCAAGGTCGCACCGGAAGAGGCGGAGGCGGTGACAATGTTGGAGTTGGACGAAGTCACAGTCCGTGCAGATAGCGGCCCTGTCAGGCTGTTCAGCGACTGCATATCCGTGTCGAGACTCGTGGCGTCCGTCTGGAGCTGCTGCAGTGCGGTCGTTTGGCTTTGCAGTGTGCTTTCCTCGGTCAGCCAGGACTGCTCCGGAGCCTCTGCGGCTGTAACGCCGGCATTCACTGCAGCGGTCACGTCGATTCCAGACGAGCTCGCCCCAAAGGCTGCTTCCAGAATGGAGCTTAGATCGAGTGTGGAGGATGAGGAGGACGAAAGAAGCGAATTGAGGGCGGAGGTTGAACTCATAGGGATGCCTTTTCCTGCGGTTCGCCGCGCGATGATCTGCGCCGGGCGTCAGCATTCTGGCCGCACAGTATTATCGGCAGTTTGCTGTAGGAATTTCAGGCGCTATGACAAAAAGCAGCGGCGCTCATGAGAGCGCCGCCGCAGGGGGTGAGTTCGGTTGTTGGAGTCTACTGCAGGAGCTTCAGCACGTTCTGCGCAGCCGCGTTCGACTGTTGCAGAGCTGCCATGCCGGTCTGTTCCAGAACGTTGTACTGCGTCATCTGCGCAACCGTCTGGCCGATATCGGCATTCTGGATATCGTTTTGGGCGCTGGTCAGGTTCGAGACTTCAGTGTTCGCAACGCTGGTGTCGGCATTCAGCTGGTTGACCGAGGCGCCGATTGTTCCGCGAGTTGCCGCAACCGTGCTGATTGCGCTCATGATGGTGGTGAGGGCCGCCTGCGCGCCGCTGGCTGAAGTAAGCGAACCCGTCAGACCTAGTCCCCCCGTCCCCGAGGCGCTCAGAGCGCCAATAGAGGTTGAGGTTGTCGTGCCGCTCGTACCGTCAGTGGTGTACACGTTCTGAGCAGAGGAGCTGAACACTGCAACGCCATTGAAGTTGGTGGTCGAGCCAATCTGGGTGATCTCGTTCTTGATCGAGGTGAACTCGGCGTCTGCAGCGGACAACTGAGCGGTGGTCAGGCCGCCGTTTGACGCTTCAGTCGCGATCGTGACTGCCTGGTTCAACAGCGTCGTCACCTGAGACAACGCGCCGTCGGCGGTTTGCAGCAGGCCGATACCGTCTGTTGCATTCTGGCTGGACTGCGTGAGAGCAGAGATGTTTGCGCCCAATCCGTTGGCGACTGACAGAGCCGCGGGATCGGATGCTCCCGAGGTCAGCTTCATGCCGGTGGACAGTTCGGTGAGGGTGTTCTGCAGGCTGGCCTGCGTTGAGCTAAGGGCATTCTCCGCGGTCAGGGAGGCGACATTGTTAATTACACTGATCATTTCTTATTGCTCCTTATATCGAATTCCGCCTGCACCGAACCAGTTCCGCGCTTGGGGTCCAGATTCGCTACTTGGAGCAGGTGGTGGGCGTTACGCGTTTTCTATCGGCTCATGCGTTTGCAGATTCTAGATCGTCAAGAAAATTTTTCACCGAGTGCGCTTCTTAAGTGACAAGCAGACTCGCAAAATCAATCTGCGTAGTGGACGTTCGAGATGTATGGAAAGCGAACCGGCAGGCAGGAATCTCTCTCACTTACCTTTCTGACTATGAACTCTATCTCGCTCTATTCTCGGTTGCGATATGTGTGTGGCGATTTCGATGATTGAGCCTTGTCTTCTGCACAGAGTTATCCGCATAGTTATGGATAGCTATGGAAATAGATCGTTGCCGACGCTATGCCACGTTGCGCATTCAAGGCCGATCATGCGTCATTACAGAAGAGATAATGTGAATGCCAGTCTCTTTCTTTCCCAGATTGGCAACGGCGAGGATCGCGAGTACCTTGGTAATCAAGGCACATCCAGGCGCGGATCCAGGTTCGGAGTATCGCAATTAAAATCAGACAGTTCATGCCGTTTCCATGACAGGAAAGTGGTACGGCGCCGACCGTGCAAGTGTTATTGTTCATCCCCGGCCATCCAATTACGATTCCCGTTAAGGACATTTGTCCGCTATTTTGCAAGTTCTTCTCAATGCGTTGCGGCCAGTTAAGGCTTAATAATCTTAGAGATGACCGTAGATGCAAATCGGGATCAACAGCGGAAGGTTCTGGGGTGAAAAATGAGTGATCGTGGACCGCTGTACGACCAGGGTGAAACGCCTGAAGATGTAGCAACTCTTTATTCGTGGGCTAATCTGCACGGCGCCAAGTACAGAGACTTCTCCGAGTCGCGGGCTCATACGCGCGAGCAGGCACGTTTGCGCATGCAGCAGGCCATTGAAGCGGAACAGGCCCGTGCGCAGCAACTGGCGCAGGTTGAGCGTGTTGCCGAGACCCAGCGCATGAGCGAAGATGCCGGACTCGAGGAAGAGGCGAAACACGCCGAATGGATGTCACGGCAGGCCGCAGAGGAAGCGGCGCACAAGGCAGAAGAACAGGCCGCACGCGAGGTTGCGGAAAAGGCAGCAATCGAGGCCGCCCGCCAAGCCGAAGAGAGAGCCGCCCGCGAAGCCGTCCGCCGGGCTGAGGAATTAGCAGCACAGGAGACAGCAAGACTTGCCGCGGAAGAAGCCGCACGCAAGGCGGAGGAACAAGCTGCCCGCGAGGCTGCGGAAAAGGCAGCAATCGAGGCTGCCCGCCAGGCCGACGAGAGAGCCGCCCGCGAAGCCGCAAGACTGGCCGCGGAAGAAGCCGCTCGCAAAGCGGAAGAGCTGGCCGCACGGCAGGCCGCAGAGCAGGCAGCAATCGAAGCCGCCTTCCAGGCAGCGGAGAAAGCCGCCCAGGAAAAGGCAGCTCAGGAATTTGCGAAGCAGGAAGCTGCAAGATTGGCTGCAGAAAAAGCAGCGCAGGAGGCTGCAAGGCTGGCCGCGGAAGAGACGGCTCGCAAAGCGGCAGAGCAAGCCGCGCGCGAGGCAGCCGAGAAAGCCGCACGGGAAGATGCCGCGCATCTGCGCGAGACAGAGCGGATCCCGGAACCTGCCTTCACCACGCAGTACGCAGATTTGAAGCAGCCTTCGGTAGAGCCATTTGCCGCCTTGTCACCGTCTGAACTTGCGGAAAAGGTTGCGGCGAGTTTGCCGTCAAAGCGCGACTACACATCCTACGCGCCGCCGCAGCCGGTGTATCCCACATTTACGCAGCAACAGCCTGCGGCAGTCCGTGAAGAGCCGGCAGAAACCCGCAGCGCCTGGGGTCCCGCAGATCGGGGCGAACAGGCAAGCCGTCCCGCCTGGTTGACGCCCGAGCGCAACGAAACTTCAACACAGCCCGTTGCCGAGCACGCTCCTGAAGATACTCTGCAGGGTTCTCGCGACCGCCTGGCATCGCGTTGGTATGCGCTGCGAGGCATCTTCGATGCGGCCGGCGCTCCTCCGGAACCGGTACCCTCTGCGCCGCCGCCGCGCGCGCCCATGCTTGCGGTGTTCTCGCTGGCCGGTGGTGTGGGCAAAACCTGCCTGGCCGCGACCCTTGGCCGTGCGCTCTCGGCTCGTGGCGAGCGCGTGCTGCTGGTAGATACGGCCGCCTATGGATTGATGCCGTTCTTCTTCGGCGCTCAAGATCAGCGTCCGGGCGT
The DNA here is from genome assembly GCA_964481595.1 of uncultured Occallatibacter sp. Taxonomy (GTDB): domain Bacteria; phylum Acidobacteriota; class Terriglobia; order Terriglobales; family Acidobacteriaceae; genus Telmatobacter. The sequence continues at coordinate 32,220 of CAYZVG010000001.1, forward strand.
GTTGCGCACCTTCAGCCCTCCAGGGACGAGCGGCGATGCACCCGTACAACTGCTCACCATCGATCCCGAGTCTTTGACCACAGAAAACGCGGCCGAGGAAGTTCTGACTGCGGAGATCGGGAAATACTCGCGCGGTTTGAGCCGCGTGATCGTCGATCTTCCCACCGCCTCTGGAGCAACCACACGGCGGATTATCGGAATGTCGCCGCTGGTGGTGGTGCCCATGGTGCCGGACATGAACTCAGTGGTCAGCATCAGCTCGATCGATGCCTTCTTTGAGCGCAACGCTGCCGGAAACGCCAAACAGTCGCTTCCTTTTTATGTGCTGAATCAGTTCGACGCATCTCTGCCGTTGCACCTGGATATCCGTGAGGTGCTACGCGAGCAGCTCGGCGATCGACTTTTGCCGATGGTCCTGCGCCGCACTCCTGCCGTGAGCGAGGCTTTAGCCGAAGGCATGACGGTGATGGATTACGCTCCCAACTCCACCGTCGCCGAGGATTTCGCCACACTTGCCAGTTGGGTTAAGAGCCAGTCGGCACCTGCTACGAGCGTCTATCGCGGGGTTCGCTGGAGCGAACGATGACGCCATCGGGCCTTTGGCAGGATATTGGAGCAGGAGAGAACGTCCTTACCAGGATTCTCCGGCTCCTTTTCCTGCTTGCCGCGGCGTTTGCCTTCTGTTTTCTTGCCATTCTTCCGCTCACCTGGCCCCAGCAGGCAGTCATGGGACTGCTCACGCTGCTGGTGGCGCTGTTTCTGGCGCGCGGTTCCGATTCGTATCTGGTCACGCTCACACTGATGATGATGTCCATGTTCTGTACCTTCCGGTATGGATATTGGCGCGTTCTGCAGGTGGTGCGTTTCTTCAAGGATCCGGCCAGCCATTGGGGCGCGCTCGACGCGTTCTTCATCGGATGCCTGCTGTTTGCCGAGGCCTACGCATTCCTCATCCTGTTTCTCGGCTACTTTCAAACCATCTGGCCGCTGCGCCGCGCTCCTGTGTCGTTGCCGGAGAATACCGCCGACTGGCCGCACGTCGACGTGCTGATTCCCACCTATAACGAGCCGCTCGACGTAGTGCGCTTTACCGCGCTGGGCGCTCTCAATATGGATTGGCCGGCCGATAAGCTCCACATTTATCTGCTCGACGACGGCCGGCGGAAGGAGTTCGAGAGGTTCGCCTTCGAAGCCGGCATCGGCTACAAAATCCGGGAAGACAACAAGCACGCCAAGGCCGGCAACATCAACGCCGCGCTCAAGAGCCTGACCTCGCCGCTGGTGGCCATCTTCGACTGCGACCACGTGCCGACGCGCAGCTTTCTGCAGATGACGGTGGGCTGGTTCCTGCGCGACCGCAAACTGGCGCTGCTGCAAACCCCGCATCACTTTTATTCACCTGACCCGTTCGAGCGCAATCTGCAGCAGTTTCACGTCATCCCCAATGAGGGCGAGCTGTTTTACGGCATTGTGCAGGACGGCAACGATTTCTGGAACGCCTCGTTCTTCTGTGGCTCCTGCGCTGTGCTGCGGCGCGAGGCCCTCGACGAAATTGGCGGCATCGCCGTGGAAACGGTTACTGAAGACGCGCACACCTCCCTACGCCTGCAGATGAAGGGCTGGAGCACGGCCTACATCAACATTCCGCAGGCGGCGGGCTTGGCCACCGAGCGGCTTTCGGCGCACGTGGGGCAGCGCATCCGCTGGGCCAGGGGAATGGTCCAGATTCTGCGCACCGACAATCCTCTGTTTGCGCACGGGCTTACGTTTCCGCAGCGTCTTTGCTACTTCAACGCCATGAGCCACTTTCTCTATGCTATTCCACGGCTCATCTTCCTCACCGCGCCGCTCATTTATCTGCTGCTGAACCACACCAACATTCCCGGCTACTGGGCGGCGATTCTGGCCTACGCGCTGCCGCACCTTACGCTCTCGAACGTAACCAACTCGAGAATTCAGGGCGAGCACCGGCATTCGTTCTGGAATGAGATTTACGAGACCGTTCTTTCGCCCTATATTCTGCTGCCCACCATGATGGCGCTCATCAATCCCAAGCTGGGCAAGTTCAACG
>CAYZVG010000002.1:0-30070 GCA_964481595.1 uncultured Occallatibacter sp.
GAAAGATAATGTTGTCGCGCAGCAGACGGGAGTAGATGTCGTAGGCGCGCTCGCCTCGGCTCGTCTGCTCAACCACCATGGGAACCAATGCCATTGAGTATTTTCCCGCTCTCTCGTTTTGGGGCTGAATCTCCCCTGGTTCTATGTTAGCCGCACGACCCCCAGTGTTGCGGTCCGCCGCCGACGCTTTCTGCCAGACCAGCTCCCTATTCGGGTAGCCTTTCGTACAAAGCCGAAGCTGTTCTTTCTCGTTTTATTTGTTCCCGGATTCTAGCGATTCCGCCATCCTGCGTCAATCGCACTTTCAGGGCATCCATCGGCTCACCGGACTGCAATGCAAGCATTTGCAACTCGTGGTCCACTTCTTCGTCGCTGACCGAAATATTCTCGGCGGTGGCGATTCTGTCGAGCAAGATGGAGGTTTTGACCTCGGCGACGGCGCTATCGCGTTGGGCCGTGCGCAGGCGTGAAAAGTCCAGCTTGCGCATCTGGTCGGGGCTCATGCCCTGGGAGGCAAGGGCGCGCAGTCCGCGCTCCAAACGGGCGTCGATCTGCTCCTGCACCATCGATTCCGGAACCGGGAAGGTGAAATGCTCCACCAGAGCCGCAAAAAGCCGGTCCTTGGTTTCGCCTTCCACGCTGAGGCGCTTGCGATTGCTCACATAGTCGCGCACCCGGGTTTCAAGGTCGGCGAATGTTTCGTAGGAGCCGAGTTCCTTTGCGAACTCGTCGTTCAATTCGGGAAGGATGCGCTTTTTAATCGCCTGCACTTCCACTTCGTAGGAGACGGTCTTGCCGGCCAGCTTGGGTTCGGAGTAATCGGCCGGGTAAATGACCTCGGCCTTCAGCTCCTGGCCGGCTTTTGCGCCGCGCAAGGCGCTGGAGAAGGCCTCGACTGTATCTTTTCCGCCAATTTCGACAAGAGAGTCCTGGCCGGCGATCGGCTCGGCGTCGGTTTCGCCATCAATCTGGCCTTTATAGCTGATCTGCGCCCAGTCGCCGTCGACCAGGGCTCGGTCTTCTTCTACCGGCTCAATGGTGGCGCGCGAGTCGCGCAAGCGGTCGAGTTCCTGCTGGAACTCCTCTTCAGTGGCTGCCGTAGAAGGCTTGGGTACAGTTACGGATTGGTAACCCTCTATGGGGAAGTCTGGAAGGTACTCGAAGACCGCCTTAACGTGCAGCGGCTCTCCGTCCTCTGCTTTCAGCTCGGTTACATGAGGCTGACCCACGGGAGTCACGCCCAGCTCGCGAACAGCGTTGTTGAAGCGCTCGGGCAGCAGGGAATCAATGACCTCTTTGCGGATTTCTTCTGCAAAACGGCGGCGAATGACGCTCTCAGGCACCTTGCCGGGACGAAATCCGGGGATTTTTGCGTACTTCTTATAGTTCGCCGCGACGGTGCGGAAGGTCTTGGTGACCTCATCGGCAGGTATGTCGAGCTCCAATTCGCGCGTGCACTCGGGATTCAGGACCGGGCCGTGATTGTGGCCTTCATGGTCGTGGTCATGGTTGTGGTCGTGACCTTCGTGATCGTGGTCGTGTGTGGCGTGGTCGTGACCTGCAGCAGCTTCATCCGCAACGGGTTGAACGCCGCCTTCGAGGGTTTCAGTAGAACTCAAAGTTATGCCTTCCAGGCGCGCCAGGCGCCGATCGAACTGCCATTTCCGCAAGGTGCAAACCGCAAATAACGTGCCCAAGTACCGCGGCTGGCGGCGCTGGATTTCTTGCTGCCGCATTGGGCTGCCGCTCGCAACTGCAGCGGGTGACGTTGCCCCTGGGAATAGCTCTCTTCATGGTAAGAGGGATTGCTGGCAGGGTCAAACTGGTGGGCGGTGCCGGAAGTGCGCACGGACCGCGAACGACACGTTACCGTTCAGTCAACTCCGGCTTGCGTACGTAGGGCAAAAAGCGGGGGTGGGCGGCTCCGCACTGTTCAAAATAGAAGCGTGCCTGTTTCAGGCTCAACTGCCCGTTCACGGTCAGGCGGACTTCCGTCGCGTCGGCGTCTTCCTGGCCATCGTCTTCCCACCAGCAAACCGGGCACAAGCCCATGGTGTCTGGCGCCTGCAGCGTTCTGAATCCGCAGCAGGGACAGCGGAATCTGTTTTCAGCTGTTTCCACTTTTGAGATAGACGATAAAAGGCGAGGGCGGGTTTACACAGGATTCGCGCAATCGCCTACGAACATTTGATTTATGCCACAAAAGCCGCATCCGGACCGGGTGGCGCATCGGATTGCGGCGCCGGCGGGCGTGATTGTGCGCCCCTGTCCCTGCAGTTGCCGATCTTAGCCAGAAGGGAGTGATGGTCGCTCAGTCCTGCGGGTCCACCTCATCAGCGGTGCCATAATAATCCGCCAGAGAACCGAAGTGCCCGTTGCATCGTGCGTAGAGCATAAGCCCCAGCGCGCTGGGGGTCATGTCAACCTCTTTGGCAGGCAGCAGCGAGCGCGAGCGCAGGCTTGGCTCGAATAATCCCAGATGAGAGAGGTGCTGAATATCGCGTTCGGCCATCTCCGGGCTCTGCGAGCCAGTGATCCTCTGAATGTACCGGATATCGACGTTCAGTGGCTGCGCGGTGAGTGAGCCTGTTTCGGTGCTGGTTTTTGTGGATTGAAGACAGGCGAACTGCAGCATCGAAACGTGAACCGGGGCGAGCTGGCTGAACCGTTCGATCGGGTCCACATCCGTGTCCTTTTTATCTTCAGTGGAGCAATAGGAGGCCAACAGGCCGCCCCAAAGCCGCTTGACCGAGTCTTCATCGGCCCATGAGCCATCTTCAATCAAGAGAATAATTGTCTTGGGATCGGCTTGCACTGTCTCGTAGTCGGGCCTTGTCCACAGAATCTGATCGGCTTCCAGTGCAATGTCTACGGCGTTGGTGATTCTCAGGTTGCCCAGTCCGGTGCGCACCAGTTGCCGCAGCTCCTCGGCTTTCGTCGGGCAAATGCGGCTTAGGAAGGCCAGCGCCTGCGCCATGCGGAACGGAGCGAGAATATCGATGGGTTTTGCATGGCTCTGAGCGCTCCTGGCCATACTCAGCCATAGGTCGAAGTTCAGCTCTTTGGGTAAATCAAAGGCCATGCCAACGCCGTCGCCGCCCCATCGAACTGTTCTTGCGGTCAAGGTGACGCGGCGCTCTGGATCCTGTTCCAGCGGTCCCCGCTTTTGCAGAGTGAGCGGGAGGATGGTGCCAGGCTCCCAGCGGTCTTCGGTAATCAGATACGCGCCAGTGGAGCTAATGTCCTTGATATTCGCTACCCTTAATTCGGAGTCCAAAGGGTAATAGGCGACAAAGTCGGGTACCGGCCTCCGCTCGGCCTTTCTGCGCTCAGACGATAGAAAGTCCTCGAATATTTCGTTCAAACGCTTGAGGGTTCTCATGTGGCCCGTCCTGCATCCGGCGAAAGCCGAATCTTACCGCGGGCGGATTTCTGTCCCACGGTTAAGTTACTTTCGCAATCGATCTGAGTGTTGCAGGGATTCTACGCCTGCCGATGTTCGATTTTGGACCGGATTGTTCTTTTATGTGCGCAAAGGTACTTCAAATCATCAAGGGCCGAGCAAGGCGTGGCGGGAGCGGCGATCGTTTTGGAGAAACCCGGCATGGTATGCGCTGCGCAGACGGCGATCGAGCCGGATAAAGGCCATGATTGGTCGAAGACAGTGGCTGGCTTGTACAATTGCGGGCGGATCGCATTCGTGCGTTCCCAGCAATCTCTAAATTGGTGAGCATTGGGCCTGCGCCCTCAACCTGGAAGGGATCTATGAGTATGAGAAAAAAATTGTTGCGAATTGTGGTTGGCATTGCCTCTACTGCGGGGATGGCCATTTGCGGTGCTGTACTGCCTGGTGCATTGGCGCAGGACGCGGCAAACCCGCCCTACCTGAACACGAACTTGCCTGCCGAGCAGCGCGCGGCCGATCTGGTGCATCGCATGACGCTGCAAGAGAAGGCGTCGCAGCTGGTGAATGTGGCGGACGCCATTCCCAGGCTGAAGATTCCCGCCTACAACTGGTGGAGCGAAGCGCTGCACGGAGTGGCCACCGAGGGAGTCACGGAGTTTCCAGAGCCGGTAGGCCTGGCCTCCACCTTCGACTCTCCCCGCATCCATGAGATGGGCGTCGCCATCGGCACCGAAGGCCGCGTAACGCACATTCAGGCAGTGCGCGCCGGACGTGGCGCCATGATGATGGCCGGCCTGGATTTCTGGGCGCCGAACCTGAACATCTTCCGCGATCCCCGCTGGGGCCGCGGGCAGGAGACTTACGGCGAGGATCCCTACCTTACCGGCCGCATGGGCGTGGCCTATGTCACCGGCATGCAGGGCGACGATCCCAACCACTATCGCGTGATTGCAACGCCCAAGCACTACGCCGTGCATAGCGGCCCCGAGCCCACACGGCACATGGCCGACGTGGACATAAGCAAACATGACGAGGTGGATACATACGAGCCGGCCTTCCGCGCCGCCATCACCGAAGGCAAAGCCGGATCGATCATGTGCGCTTACAACGCCATCAACGGCGAGCCGGCATGCGCCAGCGAATACCTGCTGCAGGATCAGCTGCGCAACAAGTGGGGATTCCAGGGCTACGTCGTCTCTGACTGCGGCGCGGTCAAGGACATCTTCAACGGCCACCACTACGAGCCCACGCAGGCTCAGGCATCGGCCATCTCGCTCATCCGCGGCATGGACAACGAGTGCGCCACCGGAAACCCCAATGGCCACGAGGATGTGGAGTACAAACCGTACATTGACGCCGTTCAGCAGGGCTTTCTGACTGAAGATCAGATGGACACCGCTCTTATCCGCCTGTTTACGGCGCGGATGAAGCTGGGCATGTTCGATCCTCCGGAGATGGACCCGTACTCGAAGATCGACGAAAAAGAGCTGAGCAGCCCCGAACACCGCGAGCTGGCCCGCAAGATTGGGGATGAGTCCATGGTGCTGTTGAAGAACGACGGCACGCTTCCGCTCAAGCCCTCGGTCAAGAAGATTCTTGTGGTTGGGCCTCTCGCCGACCAAACCAGTGTGTTGCTTGGCAACTACAACGGCCGGCCGGCAAAGATCGTCTCCGTGCTTGACGGCATCAAGGCCGAATTCCCGAATGCAACCGTCACGTTTGTTCCCGGAACCCCGTACCTGAGAAGCGACGGAGGAGAGCCGGTGCCCGACAGCGCGCTGACCACTCCCGACGGAAAGCCCGGCCTCAAGGCTGTGTATTCCAAAGGCGGCGGCATGAGACCGATGCTGCCCGGTTCCGGTTCAGGACCCGCGGTGACGCCGCTTGCCACGCGTGTTGAAAAGAACATTGCCCTGACTGCCAGCAACCTGCCCGCGGAAGTTGCGGCAGGCCAAACCTTCAACGTGACTTGGACGGGCTACATCACCGCGCCCGATTCTGGCGACTACCTGATTGGCGCGCACTGCGATGGCTTTGCCAGAGTATCGATTGACGGCAAGCAGGTGTCAATGGCCTTCAGAGCGCGCGGAGGCTCGGGAAGCCTGGGACGCGTACATCTGGAGAAGGGTCAGAAGGCCGAGTTGACCGTCACCTACGGCAATGTGACGGGCTTTGGCAATCAAGGTGGGCAAGCGCAAGCTCCGCCCGCGCAGGCGCAGTTGGTTTGGGCAAAGCTCACCAATCAGCCCTCACCTGAAGCCCTTGCTGCCGCAAAGACTGCCGATGTCGTGATTGCCGCCGTGGGCATCACCAGCCAGCTTGAAGGCGAAGAGATGCCGGTGAGCGAGCCTGGATTCCTGGGCGGCGACCGCACCAGCATCGATCTGCCCGCGCCCGAGGAAGCACTCGTTGAAGGCATGGTCGCGACCGGCAAGCCGGTAGTGGTTGTGCTCATGAACGGCAGCCCGCTGGCCGTGAACTGGATCAACGAACATGCCAACGCGGTTCTTGAAGCGTGGTACTCCGGCGAAGAAGGCGGCACGGCAGTCGCCGATACGCTGAGCGGTAAAAACAATCCCGCCGGCCGGCTGCCACTCACCTTCTACAAAGACGTGAGCCAACTGCCCAACTTTGAGAACTACTCAATGGAAGGCCGCACCTACCGTTACTTTACCGGCAAGCCGCTGTATCCGTTTGGCTATGGACTGAGCTACACAACCTTCAGCTATAGCGATCTGAGCGTTCCGCAGCAGCCAGTAAATGCTGGCGACCCGGTGGGCGCAGACGTGACCGTGACCAACACAGGCAAGCTGGCGGGAGACGAAGTTGTCGAGGTTTACCTCAAGTTTCCTCCGGTTGCCGGCGCGCCGCGCATTGCTCTGCGCTCATTCAAGCGCATTCATCTGGAAGCGGGCGCAAGCCAGAAGGTTCACTTCGACCTGAAGGACCGCGACCTGGTGATGGTAACCGAGCTTGGCCAACCGATCATCGCTCCAGGCGACTACACCGTGAGCATCGGAGGAGGTCAGCCAGATACGGGAGCGGCTGTGGTGAGCGGACACTTCCAGGTCACTGGCCAGATCGACCTGCCGGAATAACGAACCGCTAAACAACAAGGGCGTCGCTGAAGTTTTGAATCAGCGACGCCCTTTTATTTTGCATGCAATCGGCTCAATCAGAACTTTCGGCTCCAGTCTCGCGGCCACCGTTCGACGATCACCTTGGTTTGCGTAAAGAACTCGACCGCATGCATCGCCTGGCCGTGCAGATCGCCAAAAAAACTTTCTCCCCAGCCACTGAAAGGGAACGAAGACATGGGCGCGGCGACGCCGACATTCACGCCCACGTTGCCCGCATTCACTTCGTAGCGAAACCGCCGCGCGTATGCGCCGTCAGATGTGAAGATGCAGGCCATGTTGCCATAGCTGCGGCCATTGGCCAGCGCAATTGCTTCTTCAATGTTTTTGGCATGCATCAGGCTGAGCACGGGGCCAAAAATCTCAGTGCGCGCCGTCTCCGCATCGGCAGGCACATCGTCAAGAATCGTAGGCAGCACAAAGTATCCATCTTCGTACCCCTCCACCTTGCGGTTGCGGCCATCCACAAGAACGCGCGCTCCCTCGTGCTCGCCTTTGGCGATCAGGCTCTCAACGCGCGACTTGCTCTCGGCGGAGATTACCGGCCCCATCTCAATGCCATCGGCTGCGCCATAGCCTGTCTTGCGACTGCGTGCCGCGGCAACCATCCGCTCGGTAAATCCTGGCCGCGCATCGCCAACGGTAATCGCAACAGATGCCGCCAAACAGCGCTGGCCGGCGCATCCAAACGCGGAGTCGGCCAGAATCCGCGCCGTCATCTCCATGTCCGCATCGGGCATCACCACGACGGGATTCTTTGCGCCGCCCTGGCACTGGGCGCGCTTGCCGTTTGCCGTTGCGCGACTGTAGATATACTTCGCCGTTGCCGTCGATCCAACAAAGCTGACAGCGCGAATCAGCGGATGATCGAGAATCGCGTTCACCGTCTCGCGGCCGCCATTCACCAGTTGCAGCACTCCCGGTGGAAAGCCCGCGGCCTCGCATAAACCGAAGAGCCTCTGCGCAGTCATCGGCACACGCTCAGAGGGCTTGAGCAGAAAGCAGTTTCCCGCCGCCACTGCATAAGGCAAGAACCAGAAGGGAATCATCCCAGGAAAGTTGAACGGGGTAATCGCAGCCACCACTCCCAGCGGCTGGCGCATCATGTGCTCGTCAATACCGGGCGCAACGTCTTCGCAGTTCGAGCCTTGAATCATCAGCGGCATTCCGCATGCTGTTTCAACATTCTCGATTCCGCGCTGCATCTCGGCCCGGCTCTCGGCCAGAGTTTTGCCGCACTCCTCGGTAATGGTCCGCGCCAGATCTTCGCGATTGGCTACCAGCAGCTCGCGCAGCTTGAAGAGCGGCAGAATACGATCGCTCACGGGTGTGCGCCGCCAGCCCGCAAAGGCGCGCGCCGCGCCCTCCACTGCGTGGATCACTTCAGAAGCGCGGGAGAGCGGAACCTGCGCAAGAACCTTTGCCGATGCGGGGTTCACCACGTTCAGAGACTCTGCCGCGCCTGACGGACGCCATGCGCCGTCAATGTAATTCAGCAAGCATTCCGTCATGTTTGTTTTCCCTCAAGGATGAAGCCGGCCAGCGCATGTGCGGCTACTTGCGGGTGCTGCGCGCCTTGCGTCTGCCAGGCTTGGAAGTCGATTCTCTCACGATCAACTGCCCTTTCACCTTGACCCGCACCGGGGATTCCTGCCCTGTCATCAACTTGATCAAGCTCTCCATGGCCAGCCGCCCCATGCGCCGCATGGGCTGCCGCACCGTGGTCAGCGTGGGCTGCGTATACGAAGCGACAAACAAATCGTCGAAGCCTGCTACGGAAACATCTTCCGGCACGCGCAGCCCGTGCATGCGAATCGAGCGCATCGCACCCAGCGCGGTCATGTCGTTGTAGCAGCAAACGGCGGTTGGTGGATTGCTCAACGCGAGCAGCCTATCCATTGCGCGCAAGCCGCCTTCAGGCTTGCCGTCTCCGCGAACCACGAGCTCGGAGAGAATGGGAACTCCAGCCGCATCCATCGCCTGCTTGTAGCCCTCGAACCGCTCCGCATCGGATTGATAGCCGCCGCGGTCGCCGATAAATGCGACCCGCTTGTGGCCAAGGCCAAGCATGTGCTCCGCCACGGCGCGGCTGCCTTCCTCATTGCAGATCATTACGGAGTGCGCAAACGCTCCGGGGTGCTGGTCGTTGACGATGACAATGGGCACCATCAACTCCGACAGCATGGGAATGTATAGCGAGCCAACGCGCGACGAAGTCACGATGATGCCATCCACGCGCTGCTCGGCAAAGGTCTGCACGATCTTCTTTTCGCGCTCGGGGTCGGCGTTGGAGTCGGCCAGGTACACGCTGTAGCCGTGATCGTTGGCGGCCTGCTCAATGCCCGAGGCAACTTCGCTGGTAAATGGATCGGCGACCGTTGTGACGGCGAGCCCGATTGTCCGGGTGCGTTTTGTCACCAGTCCGCGCGCAATCGCACTGGCCCGGTAGCCAGACTCCTTGGCGATCCTGCGGATCTTCTCCGCAGTTTTTACGTTGACCAGCGGGCTGTTCTGCAGCGCGCGGGAGACGGTGGGGTGCGAAACCCGGGCTATGCGCGCAATGTCCTTGATGGATGGCTGCCGGGGCAAGCGCCTGATTTCGCCGGGGTGCGCATCACCGGCCCCCTTGTCTCTGTTGTCTTCAAACACCGCGCACCTTTTCCCGAACAGGATGCAACTCTAGCCGCACTCAGTCTCAATCAGCGCGCATGGGCAAGTCAATTGCGCGGCGAAATCCCGCTTCGCATTGATCAACGTTCGCGCCAACACAAAAAAGCGCCGGCCGCACCTGGCAGCCGGCGCATCTCGGATGGTCGAGAGCTAGTAAATGATCTTCAGCGCCAATTGCAGAATGCGTGGCTCGAAGGTGGAAGTGATTTGGCCGCCGCCGGTTGGATTGCCGGTAATGGCGGACGCTGGGACGGAGCCTCCCGTTCCAACAACTGCCGTGGTTGTGCCCTGCGAACCGCTGATGTTGCCGGGCAGGTAGAGGTTGGTGTGGTTAAAGACGTTGTACGCTTCTGCGCGGAACTCAACCTTCATGTTTTCAAGCGGAGTATCGAACCGCTTGTTCACATCGAGATCGGTTTCGTTGAATGCAGGAGTGCGCCCCGGATTGCGCGGCGCATTGCCAAACGGGCTGAGATAATTTCCAGCAGCGTCTTTCGCCGGTGGAATCACAAAGGCCGACAGGTTGATGTAGTTTACGTAGCCGGTGTTTGCAGAGCGATTTCCCTTGCCCTGCGTGATTGCCTTGCCAGAGACGAGATCGGGCCGGTATTCGTTGGCTCCCCGATAAGTGGCCGAAATCTGCGGCGAGACCTGCTGCGTCGAGTTAGGCGAGTAGGTCAGGTTGAACGGCGTTCCCGATTGCGACGTGTTGATGGCGCTGATCTGCCAGCCGCCGACGATGGCGTTCATGGGGCCGCTTACGCCAGACAGGAACTGGCGGGAGTGGCCAAAGGGAAGCTCATAAACCAGGCTGGTTACGTTCGCAAGCGGAAGGTTGTAGTCCGACTGCGCGTAGTCCGCGGCAAGGTTCAGCCCGTTTTGAGGTGAAGGCGTGTTGCCTTCGAGCGAGGCCGAAGCATTGTCCAGCGAGTGCTCCCATGTAAAGGAGTTCAACAGAGTAAGTCCGCCTACAAAGCGCTGTTCGTAGCGAACCTGCAGCGCGTTGAAGTTGGACCAGAACTCGTTGGCGGCCTCGGTAATGTCGCTGGGCCAGTTGGCGTATTGCCTTTGCACGTTGCTGGTGCCGAGCGTGGAGACAACGCGCTGATTGGCGTTCAAAAAGCCCTGCAGATGCACTCCGTGATTGCCAACGTAGGCCACGTCGAGCAGCGTGTTCTTTGCCAGTTGCCTTTGCACGCTCAGGAACCAGCTCTCAACGTAGCTGTCAGGATTGTTTTTGGGAACCCAGGTGATGTTGTCCGTAGCCGGATTGAAGGTGGTCACCAATCCTGTTGGGAAACCCTGGTCGGCGGTTACATAGCAGCTTGGCGCTGTGGCTCCAACTGCGATGATCTGCGCTGGAACGGTGGCGCACTTGCTGGCCGCGGTCGGCTTGATCTGCGGAACGGCGGCAAACTGGGCCTGCGGCGCGTTGATGCCGGTGATGTCGCCCGAACCGGCACGCGTGTAGTGCACAAATCCCGTGCCGAAACCGCCGCGCAGATTGGTCTTGTCGGTGATCTGGTAGGCGAATCCCACGCGAGGCGAGAAGTCTCCAAGCTGCGGGTTCACCAGAGTCTTGCCATAGGTTCCGTTCGGGCTGACTGCCGTAATGCCATTGCCCGTTGTTGCGCCTGGAGCAATGGTAAGAACTGTCTGCGTGCCAGGATCGAAGTTTGAGATGTAGTTGTTCTTCTCTGAATAAGGCGAACCATACTCCCAGCGGAGGCCGAGGTTCAACGTCAGCTTTGGCATAACCTTCCAGTCGTCCTGGGCATAAGCGCTATCCATTGTCTGGCTCAGATGGACGACAAAGTAGTTGGCCAGCTGATAACTGCTGGTAAGCCCGAAGAGGAAGTCGGCCCAATAGGTATCGGCAACCGCGCTACCCACTGCGCTATAGCCGCCGGAGTAGGTCCACGATCCGTAAAGAGGATTGTTGTCGTTGACCGCCATCCAGATGCGCTCGTACTCGTAACCGAATTTGAGCGAGTGCTTGCCCATCACCCATGTGTAGTTGACTTTGGGATCGAGGAGAGCCGGGTCCTGCCATTGAGGATTGGTGCTCTGGCGTCCAAAGGCGGTGTAGCCTCCCGAGATGGAGATCGAGGGAAGGCCGCCGGCAACAATTGGATTGTTGGGCAAGCCAGGGATGGTGAAGTCGTTTTGTCCAATTGACAGCGTGTACTTGCCGGCTTTGGTGCGCGAGAGCCCAAGACGCGCGTCGAGAATGTGGTTGGCTCCGATCATATGCGTGTAACCGAGCGCAATCTGCTGATCGAGAATCCGGATGGTGCCGTTGGTCGAGCCGTCAAGCGGAAGAGGAATGGTCGGATTGTTAACGCCCGTCTCCTTACGGTCGCTGATGCGCAGGAACCAGGAGCTGTTCGGCGACTGCTGGTAGTCAAGTCGGAGATCGCCCTTATCGGAGTTATCGGTGAACGGTACTTCCTGGGCGTAATCGTCGGTAGCCACGCCGGTTGTGGATACGCCGGAGGTGGGCAACTGGCTCTCGAATGACTGGTAGTACTTGAGGATGGCAGCCGAGAGCGGATTGATCGCCGCTGAAGGGATCGCAGTACCGGCCGCGTAGGTGACGCCGGTGATGGGGTTCTTTACCGGCACAACCAGAATGCCGTTGAGCTCATTCTGCGTGGGGAGTGTGAGCACATACAGCGGCTTGAGCGTTTGCCTGTAACCCTCATAGTCGAGGAAGAAGAACAGGTTGTTCTTGCGGATAGGTCCGCCGAAGTTCATGCCGAACTGATTGCGGTTGAATGTCGGCTTCTGGAACGCTTGGCTGATGCCCGATCCGCCGATGAGAGTCGGTTTGAAAAAGCCCTCGGCGTTCAGGTCGGTGTTCCGCACAAACTCATAAAGCATGGCGTGATAGGCGTTGGAGCCGCTGGCTGAGGCCACATTGATCGTTGCGCCAGAAGAGCGCCCATACTCGGCGTTCTCGTTGTTCGTCACCACGTTGAACTGGGCCACGGAGTCAGGCGAGATATTGATGATCTGGTTATCGAATCCCTGATTGCTCTCGCCGTATGCGTTATTGTCCATGCCATCGAGCAAAAAGTTGTTGAACATGCTGCGCTGGCCGTTGACGTTATACGCGCCCTCGCGCACCAGGCTTGAGATGGAGCTTGTTGTCGCTTGCGTAGGCGCCTGGCGCGAACCGGTCACAAGTGCCAGAAAATCGGAGAAGTTGCGGCTTACCAGCGGCAATGCGGCAGTCTGATAGCCCGATACGGTTTGACCGCGTTCGCTGGTCTCAGTATCGAGTTGCAGAGCCACGTCGCTCACTTCGACGGTCGTCGCGGTCTGGCCGACCTGCAACATCAGGTCAATGTGTTGGCGCACGCCAACTGAAACAAGAATGTTGTCGGCCACCGCGCTGCTGAAGCCGGCGTGCTCCACCGTAACCTTGTACGTTCCGGTGCGAAGGCCGGGAACCTCATACTCGCCCGCGGCGCCGGTTACTGCTGTATACGTCGCCGCTGTACCCTTGTTCACGGCATGAACTGTTGCTCCCGGCAGCACCGCGCCGGTCGAGTCCTGAATGACGCCTGTCAGGCTGCCGGTGTCAAATTGCGCAAAGCAGTTGCTCGCAGGAAACAGCAACATGGCTGTCAGCGCCAAAACGAAACCGACTGGACCCAACACTCTGCGCAGCAACGTGCTGTCATTTGCGATCTGCTGTCTCTTGAATGTGTGTTTTGTATTCACATGCCCTCCCAATTAGTTCGGACTACGGTGTAGTTGCAAGTCGACTGATTGACAACCTCGTCGCCGTTTGCCGAGACTCGTCCTCCTGAGCGGAGGGACTCGGCGCTGAGTGTGGAAAACGAAACGGCCCCGAAGTTGATGCCTGTTTTGCGGGGGTTGGAGCGCTATTACGTCGTGCGTCAGAGAGTGACGCGAGCAGGCGAAAATCGCGTGTGCGCCGCTGGTTGAAGCCGCGACGCCCCAAGGCCATCGTTCGTTATGCCGGTTAATTCTGGAAGAACGCAAGATGAAAAACCCGCCAAAGCGTCCCTCGACCGATGATCGCTCTGTGGCTTGCGTTTTGATCCAGGTATCGCAATGGGAGATGCTCGTTATAGGCGCATGAAGATATGGCGATACGAAATATCGGGCAGCCAGGGAATTGGCGGCTAAGTGTGAAGAATGCGCGGATCTGGAGCGCGGAACAACATCGTCGGCTTTGCGCTCAACGGCACAGGAAAGGCACGGAACTCAGCCGAACTTGTTGGTTTTCTTGGTGGACGCGGTAGGAATCGAACCTACAACCTGTCGGTTAAGAGCCGAATGCTCTGCCAGTTGAGCTACGCGTCCAAACTAATGAAGGAAAACCGCACTGCGTGGGAATTTGCGGGCGGTTTAGCAGGCAAAACTTTTGCCCGCACCATTGAAAATATAGCACAAAGTCGCACCGAACTCCAAAGGCTGCCCCGCCTTTCTCTGTGCCGAAGAAACTGCGTACAGCGGCTCCGTTCCTGCGCGCCCTGGTTCTCTCAGAATCCGTCCGGCGCTTTGGATCCAACGTAGGTCTCCAGCAGCTCGCGCGCTGCTCGAAACGAGGTGATGCGCCCCTCCAGTACCCCTTGCTCCAGCGCCTCTCTGCGCTTCTTGATCTCAGGATGGGCTTCGAACCGCTGCCGCAGTCCCTCTCGAATCATGTCTTGCATCCATTTTTGTGTCTGATTCCGGCGTTTCCGCTCGAACCATCCGTTGGCTTTTGTCAGGGCCGCGTACTCCAGCGCGGAACTCCAAAGCTCTGCGATGCCTTTGCCCGATAGAGCCGAGCAAGTAACCGCGCGCGGAGTCCATCCCGACGGGGAGCCGGGCAGAAAGTGGAGGGCGTTCTGTGCTTCGCTCCGCGCCCGCTGCGCGGCCAACTCATTGCTTCCGTCGGCTTTGTTGATCGCAACCAGATCGGCCATCTCCATCACGCCGCGCTTGATGCCCTGCAGCTCGTCGCCCGCTCCGGCGACCATGATGAGCAGAAAAAAATCCACCATGTCGCCAACCGCAGTTTCTGACTGGCCCACGCCCACCGTTTCCACCAGGATGTTCTCAAATCCAGCCGCTTCGCACAGCAGCATCGTCTCGCGTGTTCGCTGCGCCACTCCGCCCAGCGAACCGCGCGAGGGCGAAGGCCGGATGAAGGCCATGTCGCTCGCCGCCAGCAGCTTCATGCGCGTCTTGTCGCCCAGAATGCTGCCGCCGGAGATCTGGCTGCTTGGGTCAATGGCCAGAAC
This sequence comes from uncultured Occallatibacter sp., assembly GCA_964481595.1. Taxonomy (GTDB): domain Bacteria; phylum Acidobacteriota; class Terriglobia; order Terriglobales; family Acidobacteriaceae; genus Telmatobacter. The sequence goes on from CAYZVG010000002.1 coordinate 14,478, forward strand.
CGCGACATTTTGCCGCTGGTGTTCGATCAAGTACATTCCTAGCACGTCGATCACGCTGCTTTTGCCTGCGCCGGGTATTCCCGTAATGCCAACGCGAATGGAGTTGCCGCTGTGGGGCAGGCTGCTTTCAACAATCTGCTCGGCCAGTGCGCGATCGGCGTCGCGCGAACTCTCGACGAGCGTGATGGCCTGCGCAAGCACGGTGCGGTCGCCGCGCAGAATGCCATCCATATATTGTTCCGGCGAAAGCAGACGCTGGCGTGCGGCGCGCACATGTGGGGGCTTCGGCTCAGGCGTCGCGCAGCCGGGGATGACGTGCAACGCGCTGTGCTCTGCGTCAGTCAATCAGGAATTTTCTCCCACCAGTGCGCCGCTCAGTGTCTGAACAATATTCTGTGCCGCCACCGGAATCACAGTTCCCGGCCCGAAGATGCCCACCACTCCCGCGTTGTAAAGGAACTCGTAGTCCTGCGGCGGTATTACGCCGCCCACAACCACAAGAATGTCGCTCCGGCCAATCGCGCGCAGCTCGTCGATCAACTGCGGAACCAGAGTCTTGTGTCCGGCAGCCAGAGAGGAAACCCCCACCAGATGCACATCGTTCTCTGCCGCGTGCCGCGCCACTTCGCGCGGGGTCTGGAACAGCGGGCCCATATCCACGTCGAAACCGATATCGGCGAACGCGGTGGCAATCACCTTTGCGCCGCGGTCGTGGCCATCCTGGCCCATCTTTGCCATCAGGATGCGCGGTCGACGGCCTTCCTTCTTTTCGAATTCGTCGACCATCTCCACGGCTTTTTTAAATTCCGCGGCATGTCCGCTGGCAGCCGAGTAAACACCGGCGATGGTGCGCGTGACCGCATGGTAGCGTCCCCAGACTTTTTCAAGAGCACTGGAAATCTCGCCGAGCGTGGCTCTCTTGCGCGCCGCGTCCACGGCCATCTCCAGCAGATTTCCTTCGCCGCTTGCGGCACACTTCTCAAGCTGCTCGAGCGAACGCCGCACCGCGTTCTCGTTACGCTCACGCTTGAGCTGCGCCAGCCGTTTGAGCTGTGACTCCCGCACCGCGTTGTTGTCGATATCCAGAACCGGAATCAGCGTTTCCTCCGCGGGCGGATAGGCATTGACGCCGACGATGATGTCGTCGCCGGCATCGATGCGGGCCTGTCTGCGCGCCGACGCTTCTTCAATGCGCATCTTGGGCACGCCCGTTTCAATGGCCTTTGCCATGCCGCCCAGCCGCTCGACCTCTTCAATCAGAGACCAGGCCGAGCGCATCAATTCATGCGTCAGCCGTTCGACATAGTAGGAGCCGGCCCATGGGTCGACAACGCGCGTGATGTCGGTCTCTTCCTGCAGGTAGATCTGCGTGTTGCGCGCAATGCGCGCCGAGAAATCCGTGGGCAGAGCAAGCGCTTCATCGAGCGCATTGGTATGCAGTGACTGCGTGTGCCCGAATGCCGCGGCGAGAGCCTCAACGCATGTGCGCACAATGTTGTTGTACGGGTCTTGAGCCGTCAGGCTCCATCCCGAAGTCTGCGAATGGGTACGCAGTGCGAGCGATTTGGGATTCTTCGGGTTGAAGGTCTTCACCAGCTTGGCCCACAGCACGCGCGCCGCGCGCATCTTGGCAATCTCCATAAAATGGTTCATGCCGATGCCCCAGAAGAACGAAATCCGTGGCGCAAAGTTATCCACGTCGAGCCCGGCCTTCACGCCGGTCCGCAGATACTCAAGCCCGTCGGCCAGCGTATATGCCAGCTCAATATCCGTGGTCGCTCCCGCCTCCTGCATGTGGTAGCCGCTCACGCTGATGCAGTTGAATTTGGGCATGTGCGCCGAGCAGTAGCGGAAAATGTCGCCGACAATCCGCATCGATCCTTCCGGCGGATAGATGTAGGTATTGCGGACCATGAACTCTTTCAGAATATCGTTCTGGATAGTCCCGCTCAGCTTCTCCGTCGCCACGCCCTGCTCTTCCGCGGCCACAATATAAAAAGCCATTACAGGAAGCACCGCGCCGTTCATCGTCATCGACACCGACATCCGATCGAGCGGAATCTGGTCGAACAGGATCTTCATGTCGAGTACGGAATCGATTGCAACGCCCGCCTTGCCCACGTCTCCCATCACGCGCTCATGATCTGAGTCATACCCTCGATGCGTGGCCAGATCAAACGCAACCGAGAGGCCGCGCTGACCGGCCGCAAGATTACGGCGGTAAAACGCGTTCGATTCCTCGGCGGTGGAGAAGCCCGCGTACTGCCGTACGGTCCACGGCTTCATCACGTACATGCTGCTGTACGGCCCGCGCAGAAACGGCGCAATGCCGGCTGCGTAGTCGAGGTGTTCCAGTCCGTTCAGGTCCTCGCGTGTATAGTGCCCCTTGATGGCGATATGTTCCGGCGAAAGCCACTCGGCGTTGTTGCGCGGCGCGCGCACAGCCGTTGCTTTGTAATCGATCTTCGTAAAATCTGGCCGCATAATTATGCCTTGATCCCCAACCGTTGCTGCCACGCTGTGAGCACATCAATAGGATTGCTGCGCACGTGAATAAAATCCGCTACTCCCGCCGCGCGGAGCTGTTCTGTGCACTCCGGGCTTCCCGCCACAATCACCGGCGTTCTGCTCCCTCGTGCCTTCAGCTTTTCAATTACATCTTTGGCGAGCTGCAGATACTCCTGGTCGGAGCTGCAAAGCACAATTAAGTCCGCGTTCCCGGCCGCAATCTTGTCTGCGGTTTCAAAGCGCTCGGTCGCAATCGCGAATCCCGCGCACGCATAAAAATTAGCCGCAAAACCAGAGCGCGCAGTGCGCATCTTGGCGTCTCCAAACTCGGCCAGCAAAATCTGCGGCAGATGTCCGGTTGCTGCAGCGCTGCGCTCGGTGCGCAGGCGAAGCCGCTCATACTCGCGAGCGCCGCGGCGAACGTCCGACGCGTGCGAGGTCTGAATCCGGTCCAGCGCCTTCTCCCCGGAGTTGGCGTATTGATTGGTTCCGGTCAGTACGCGCCGCCGCGATGCCACGGCTTTGTCTTTCGCTGTCTGCGACTGCACCAGAGCCCGTTCGAGCATTCCGTCGGCTGAGGCTTTTCTGTAGCCGCCTTCTTGCTCAATCTTCTGCATCAGCTTCCAGGCCTCGCGCGCAATAAAGTCGGTGATCGTCTCAATGCAGTAGGAGCCTGCGGCCGGATCGGCAACCTGCGCAAGCATCGCTTCGCGCTTCAGAATGATCTGCGTGTTGCGCGCCAGTCTACGTGCGGCTCCGTCCGGCGTTTCATAACACTCGTCGAACGGCGCAACCGAAAGCGAGTCCGCTCCGCCCAGCACCGCCGACATGGCTTCAGTCGTTGCGCGCAATACGTTCACATGCGGATCGTAGATGGTCTCGTTCCAGCGCGAGGTGCGCGCATGGATGTGAGCGCGCGGCCATGAGGCATCGCCGCCAAAACTCTCCACGGCTCTTGCCCACAGCATCCTGAAGGCGCGGAACTTCGCAATCTCAAAGAAGTAGCTGCCACCAATCGAAAACGAAAACGAAAGGGATTTCGCCGCGCGTTCAATCGCCACTCCGCGCGCTTCCATCTCTTTCAGGAACTCGATTCCCGCGGCAAGCGTGAATCCGGCTTCCTCCACGGCATTCGCGCCGCGCTCGCCAAAATCCGCGCCGTCCAGAGTGAATGGAACCAGCGCCGGTGGAGCGTCCCGCAGCAGCTCGGCTGCAAAATTCAAGTTCTCCAGCGGATTCCACCCAGTCGAAATCCTCAGCGTATCGCGGCCTCTGAGCCATTCACTCAACAGAGCAAGCACCGGTTCGCCGGCATCTTCAAAATGCACCGGAATCGTCTGAAGGTTCGCCAGAAGCAATCTCAAGTCCGATGCATTTCCTGCGGCGGCATTGAGAAACGTAATCTCCTCAGCGCCTGCGGCGACAGCTTCGAGCGCTTCTTGATTTGCTTTTCCCAGTTCAACTGCGGCAATCTCTTCGCGAATGCGCCAGCCATCGGCAGCGAGCGGGTCTGCAACGTGCGGCGCGGCATTCGGGTCCGCTTCAGGTAAGTCCAGCGTGGCAATGTCTTCTGCGCGGTAGTAGGGTTTTACAGCGAGACCTTCCGCCGTTTGCCAAATCAGCTTCCTCGCGTAATCGGCGCCCTTCAAGTCAACACGAATGGCATCTTCCCACGCCGCTGTGCTTACTGGAGGAAACTCATCGAGCAGCTTTTTCGTTTCCATCTTCCTTCACTTGCTTTCAGGGTCCTCGACAATTTCAATCAAAAGCCCGAATGGATTTTCGGCGCGCGACTTGGGATGAACGAAGAACACTGTTGTTCCTCTCGATCCCTTGCGCGGCGCCTTATCGATCAGTTGAAATCCGCTTGCCTGCATTGCATTGAACGCCTGCTCGGCGCTCTCTACGCGAAACGCCACATGCGCCAGACCGCCGCGTCCGCCGTTTCTGTCAATCAGCTTCTGCACGGGAGAGTCTGTTGTGAGCGGCTCAAGCAGTTGAATCAGGTTTGGTCCTCCGCCAACTTCAAGCAGCACCTCGCGCACCTGATCGCCGCCCAAGACCTCTTCGCGATGGATCTCGCGAAAGCCGAGCATCTTGTACGCGCTTACCTGGCCCTCTAACTCGCCCTGCTTTACGGCAATCGCCACGTGATCGACAAACTTGATTCCAGGAACCTGCTCCAAATCGCTGTGTAGACTTTCCACTTATCTTTCTCTCCCATAAAAAACCGTGACGCCGCCTCTTCAAAGCGCAACGCCTGTTACTCCATCTCGATCAGTATTTGGTGCGGCTTTACCGGCGCGCCTTCAACAACACTAATGGTCTTCACTTTGCCGGCATGATGCGCCGTGACGTTGGTCTCCATCTTCATCGCTTCAAGCACCATCAGCAGGTCGTTGGCTTCAACCTCTTGTCCCTCGCGAACGTGCACCTTCACCACAAGCGCGGCGAGCGGGCTGCGATATTCTTTTTCGTTTGCGGCAGAAATGGAGTGGGGTTGCGAGGGCACATAGGCGCCTGGAACTGGCGCGACTGCGGGTGGTGTGTACCCCGGCAGCTGTTCACTCTGTTCCTCGTCAATGACCTCAACTTCGGCCGCGTAGGTTTTTCCGTCGATCTTGATCTGCAGTTTCAAGCGTGCGGTTCCTTTCTTTCATTGCGCCTTGCGGGCATTTACCGCTTCCTGGGCAGGTTGTGCGATGCCTGCACAAGCGTGCGCCCCTGGTGTATCCAACGGCCTTCCGGATGGCGGGATGGGTTCAGCATCTCGATGGAGCGAATGCGCAGCCGGCGGCCCAGAAACACGGCGGCAGCGGCCGCAATCGCCGCCACAATCTCCGCGGGAATCTCTTCCTGCTCAAGCCCGTCGTGCTGGTCGCATTCGGTCATGAACACACTCGATGCCATGCGCGGCTCCTCATAGCGGAATCAATCCATGCTTCTTCTGCGGACGCAGTTCGCGCTTTGCGTGTAGAGCTTCAAGCGCATCGGCCAGGTATTTTCTGGTGTCGGCAGGCTCAATCACGTCGTCCACCAGCCGCCTGCCCGCCGCTACATAAGGATTTGCGAATGTGTCGCGATACTCGTGGACCAGTTCATCGCGGCGCGCCACTTTGTCGTCTGCCGTGTCGATCTCGCGGCGAAACACAATCTCTGCCGCGCCTTCTGCTCCCATGACCGCAATCTCGGCAGTCGGCCAGGCCGCAACGCGGTCCGCGCCCAGACCTTTTGAACACATGGCGATGTACGCGCCGCCGTATGCCTTGCGCAGAACCACGGTGAGCTTGGGAACCGTAGACGCCGAATAGGCGAACAGCAGTTTTGCGCCATGGCGGATGATGCCGCCACGCTCCTGCTCAACGCCGGGCAGGAACCCCGGCACATCCACAAAGGTGAGCAGCGGAATATTGAATGCGTTGCAGAAGCGCACGAAGCGCGCGGCCTTGTCGGATGCATCGATATCGAGCACGCCGGCCATGGCGCATGGTTGGTTGGCGACGATGCCCACCGGGCGGCCCTGCAGGCGTCCGAAGCCGATGACGATGTTGGGCGCGAACTCCGGCTGGATCTCGAGAAAGTCCTGATGATCGACAACGCGCAACAGCATTGCGCGGATGTCATAGGCGACCTTCGGGTCAACCGGAATGACATCGTTCATGTCGGAGTCAGGCTTGATGCGCGCGGCGAACGGCATCCGCGGCGGGTCTTCAAGATTGTTGGAGGGCAGAAAGCTGAGCAGGCGGCGGCAGAGCTGCAGCGCTTCTTCATCGTCTTTGGCGATGAGGTGAATCACGCCGGAGATGCCCATCTGCGAGTGCGGGCCGCCCAGATCCTCGGCGCTGACCACTTCGCCCGTGACCTGCTTGATGACCTGCGGCCCGGTAATGAACATGCGGCCCTGCTCGGTCTGGATAATGAAATCGGTGAGCGCGGGACTGTAGGCCGCGCCGCCTGCGCATGGTCCGCAGATGAGCGAGATCTGCGGCACGGTGCCGGAGAGCATTACGTTGTGATAGAAAACGCGCGCGTAGCCGGCCAGGCTGTCGATGCCCTCCTGCACGCGTGCGCCACCCGAGTCATTAATAAAGATGAAGGGACTGCCTGTCTTGAGCGACAGGGCCATCATGTCGGCAACCTTGTTGCTGTGGGTTTCACCGGCAGCGCCGCCGGCCACGGTAAAGTCCTGGCTGGCAAGGTGAACAAGGCGGCCGTCGATCATGGCGCAACCTGTAAGCACTCCGTCGGCGGGCAATTCCTTGTCGGCCATGCCGAAGTAGGTGGCGCGATGGCGCGCAAACAAGCCGATTTCGTCGAAGCTCTCTTTGTCGACGAGCTTATGGACGCGCTCGCGGGCCGAGAGCTTGCCCGAGGCGTGCTGTCGATCGATGCGTTCTTTGCCGCCGCCCATCTCAAGCGCGGCGCGCTTGGCGCGCAGCTCGGCAACCTTTTCCGCCATGGTTGCTTTCTTCGAATTCACCGAATGATTCGCCATTCCCGCTTCCTGAAGCCCAGAGATTGAGCATTGATATTTCAAGGGATTTAGAGACCTGCAGACAGCAGAGATTCTCCGTCAGCCCTCAAACTTCGGATTCTAACGTTCGCACTGCGAGGCCGGATGTGATCTATTTCACGCTTGGCGAGGTGGGCGGAGAGCAGGGATCAGCTACAACTTTGCTGAACACACAATTGAGCGGGAATGCAAAGGGTTTTTCGGCAGGCCGAGAGCTTTGATTGGTTGTGCTCTTGTGCGGCGCTTGACGGCGTTCCGATGCGACGATTGCGGAAATGCGCGAAAAGTGCACGAAAAGGCGCAAAAGCGGCATAAAAACGATGGTTTTTCGAGATTCCGATTACTGTTTAAATAATGGAAAACACAGGTAAGCTGTTTGTTTTCAGCGTTGGTGCTTGGGCGCGTGGTGGATTTGGGGGAGGGGGTAGGGGGTGTTTTTCTGCTCTTTATGGGTCTATCTGGTTGATTCTATGTTAGTTGGATGCATTATGAAATGCGCGAATTGCGTGGATGAATTAGCAGGTGGCCCAGACATCGATTCTGTCTCCTTCACTCATGAGCAAAGACTGCTGGCTGTGCCCCGTTCATCGCAGTGTTATCGCGATGAGCGGGCCGCGACGCCTTATAGTCCTCTCAGACTAGATTTCGTCCGCTCCTCGAACACCCGTTCCACGAAGCGGAGACCTTCCTCTGTCCGGAACCGTTTCAGACCTTACGATATGGCCCTATCCTAGTCCGGCAACTGTCTGTCTCAAGCCACCCGCCCACTCATCGCGATAATACTGCGATGAATGGGGCACAGCTTCGTGTGGTAAGCGGGCATTCGGTGCGATGAGTGGGACACATACTGGTAGATCTCCGAGCCGGCCATTAGAAACGCGCCCACGCCGTAGACGTAGCTGGACGACTCAGTGAATGCACCCGGCGAAGCACCTACCGGCTGAATGCAACCGAGGCGGCCATCCTGGTAGACGTGGGATAACATGCCGGCCCATGCTCGCTCAACGGCCGGCCAGTAAGTCTTTTTCTGCAATATTCCATGGTTGACTCCGTAAGCCATAGCAAAGGCGATGAACGCACTGCCGGAGATCTCGGGCAGCGGGTAACTCGCGGCATCGAGCAAGCCTGGCCGCCAGAGACCGTCGGGCCCTTGAATCGAGAGCGCTTCCGATGCCATCTCTCGCAGTTGAGCCTCGTATTTTGGCCGCAAGGGCGAGTTGCGCGGCAGCCGCTGCAGCACACGAACCAACCCACCCATCACCCATCCATTGCCGCGCGACCAGAAGATCTTCTCCCCATTCTTTTCGTGTTGATTGAGGTAAGAGGCGTCGCGCGAGTAGAGATGACTTGAGCGGTCGTAGAGCAGATTCGTCGTGGTCTCCCACTGGCGATCCATGAAGCGAAGGTACTTGTCATCTCCCGTTGCAACGGCCATATCCGCGAAGACAGGAGGGGCCATGAAGAGAGCATCGCTCCACCACCAGAGCGGCTTGTTCGGATCGTCTGGAGTGGCAATCTCGGCATCGAGGCGCGCGCGCATGGGTTGGATCATCGTTGAATCTTTGTGCAGAAAGTACTGCTCAAGAAACATCTGGCCCACGGCCTGGTCATCGGCAAGCTCGACTTGCGGACCGGGTTGCCAGTGCAGTTTTTCGCCGATCGCGAACATTGCCTTTCTGTACTTGTCGCCAGCCACCTCGTCGGGCACACTCATGAAGCCCGCATAGAGCGCGGCCCAGGTCCACTCGGTCTGCGGGCGATCGGGCATTCTGCTCAGTTGCCAGTCGGCGACCAGCTTTAGAGCGCGGGCCAGATCGGGGCGTCTGAGGCTTGGCGAAAGGCCGGTTGCCAACGGCTCCGGGGCAGTGAGCGAGTCGCCCGGTGTGACGATTTTCCGATTTTCATTTTGTGTGAGTGCGCGCGGGGCGAAAAATACCAACCCGACAAGCATTCCGAAACATATGGTCAAGAGAGAGGTCTTCTCTCGCGATAGTTGAATCAATAGAACGGCTTGCATGAAAACTCCGAACTGAACTTGTGCTTCCCGCAGATTTGATTTCGCAGCTGGATATGGTCCACGCCAACATGGTACATCCCATGTGTCAGTGCGAGAGATGGGGCGCAAGGCAAGCGTCGCGATTCATTTTCTCCGATAATTCGCAGATCATTCACATTTCTACCGCAAGACCCTCCTTATAAAGGTTCATAACTGAACGGATGCGTGAGTAACTCATGGCTCCCGCGCAGAGTTTTTGCGTGCGGCGGTGGCAGATTACTGCCCGCTGGAAGGCCAGGGCACAAGTCTTCGAAGGCTTTGCCTGTTGCCCCACTCATATTGGTTCGGTATCAGCGCATTCACAACCAAGAAAGGATTGTTCATGATTCGAGGCCATTTTCTCCCAGGATTCTTTTTGCTTGCCGTGTTTGCCGCGGGGGTTTCTAGCGCGCAGCAGCCGGTGGAGACCGCAGCGGCTTCTACTCCTGCCGGGCCTGCCACAGCTTCAACACCGGCAGACTCGCAGCCCAAGATCGCAAATACCGAAACCGTTGTTGTGACTGCGCCGGGCGAGTTTCGCGTGGAGCAGGAGATGCAGGCCTCCGCGCTGATTGAGCAAGCGCCGGGAACCAGCCCCATCAAGAGCATTGCGGCGCTGCCGAGCGTGAACTTTCAGGCAGCCGACCCCTACGGCTCGTATGAGTGGGCGGTGCGCATCTCAGTGCGCGGATTTAACCAGAACCAGCTTGGATTTACGCTGGACGATATACCGCTGGGCGATATGTCTTACGGCAACTGGAATGGACTGCACATTAGCCGCGCCATTACCGACGAAAACGTTGGGCGCATTGTGATGTCGCAAGGCACTGGCTCGCTGGAGACCGCTTCAACCAGCAACCTGGGCGGCACGCTGCAGTTCTACTCCGCCGACCCATCGGACAAGCGGAGCTTTACCATCAACCAGACGTTTGGCAGTTGGAGCGCGTATCGCACCTTTGCGCGCTTCGAGAGCGGCCTGATGGGGCACACGAAGTTTTATCTGACGGGCGCTTATAACTTATCGACTAAGTGGAGAGGCCACGGAGATATTGGCCAGAACTACTGGCAGTTGAATGGCAAGGCAGTGCATTACGTGGGCAACAAGGGCGTGCTGTCTGCCTTCTTGGATGTCTCGGACCGCCGCGAAGTGGACTACCAGGACGACAACAAAGTATGGGCGCAGAAACTCGGCTATAACTGGGATAACTACGGCAACTGGGCGCAGTCGATTCAGGCGGCATGGGCCTGCGATGGCGCAGGACCGTATCCCGCCGTCCTTGCCCCGCTCGGACCCACCGCAGCCGACTACAGCAACAATGACGCTTGCGACGCCGGCTACTATGGCGGTTCAGGGTTGCGCAAGGACACGATTGGCGGCGTGACCTACAAGCAGGCGCTCACCGACCACCTGAACCTGAAAGTGATTGGTTACGGACACCACAACGATGGACGCGGCCTGTGGTTTACGCCCTACCTGCCGACCTATCAGAACATTTATGTTTCAACTGCGGCCTCGACCATCATCTCGCCGATTTCGCTGCGCACCTCAGAGTACGGCATCAACCGCGCCGGCGGGATTGTGTCGCTGTCGTACGAGACGGGCCGCAACAAGCTGGAGGGCGGCGTGTGGTTTGAAGGTGAAAGGTGGAACCTGGCGCGGCGCTTTTACGCGACCAGCGCGACCGATCCGCTGCACTCGCTCTACGATTTCCCGTCGAATCCCTTCTACACACAGTGGGAGTACGTCTTCAACTCCGAGGTGTACGACATTCATCTGCAAGACGTGTTCAAGATGACGGACAAGCTGACCCTGGCTGGTGGTTTCAAAACGGAGGAGACTACCACCGACGGCGAGCTTTCAAAGACCTTCCAATCCAGCCCCGTTTTTGTGCCAGGCACGTATGCAGAGGGCAAGCTAACCTCGGGCAAGCCGATTCTGCCGCAGGTTGGCGTCAACTACAAGATCGACAAGAGCAACGAAATCTTTGGCGATGCGGCCTACAACGTGCGCTCCTATATCCCCGGCGGATACGGCTACGGGACCTCGCCGTGGGGCACCACGCAGACCGGCTTTAACGCGCTGAAGAGCACCACCCACCCTGAAACCTCCTGGACCGAAGAGGTGGGCTTCCGTTCCACTACGCAGCACGTTGCCGCGCAGGTGAGCTACTTCCACGTGAACTTCCAGAACCGGCTGCTGGCCTTCTCGCAGGGCGCGGGCATTGCCGGCAATGCGTCGATTCTGGCCAATGCCGGCGGCGTAACGACAGACGGCGTGGACGGCTCGGTGAGCATCCGCGTGACACCGGAAATCACGCTGTACAACGCCGCGACGTGGAACAAGTCGGCTTATGACAGCAGCACCGGCGCGAACGGAGCCTGCATCTACCCCGGCCCCGGCGGGACATGCCTTCCGCTGAAAGGCGACATCGTTGTGGATACGCCTAAAGCTCTGTATAAGAGCTCGCTGGAATACAACAAGCAAGGCTTGTTTGCCCACATCGGCGCGGATTATATGTCGACGCGCTACTTTACCTACTCGAACGACGGCAGCGTAGCCGGCCGCTTTTTGGCCGACTTCGGGGCCGGCTACCAGCGCGAAGAACTGGGCGCTTTCAAGGAAGTGAAGGCTCAACTCAATGTGTCTAACCTGCTGAACTCGACATACTGGGCTTCGGTGGGCACCAATGGATTCATCTACAGCGATCCGCAGTCAGTAAGCAACAACACGCTGCAGCCGGGTGCGCCGCGCACTGTGGTTGGCACGTTGAGCGTGCGCTTCTAGAGTGGTGTCTCCGAAGTTCTTGTAAGAATAGGTGGAATACAACCGCAGATTCTTCGCTCACCACCCCCAAACTGAGAAACGTTTGGGGCCTCGTTCGCTCAGAACGACAGCCGCAATTCTGTTATGAACTTCGGAGACAGGGCACTAGATCCACATATCTATAGCATTGCCAGAGGGCGCGGATGCTTCCGCGCCCTCTGGCTTTTTGCGCCGGACAAATACGCGCGGCATTGTGATTTTGGAGCGGTGCAAGAGGAGAATTGCTTGATTGCGGGACTACAGCGTTTTCGATTCTAGTGCTTACAGAAACCACGATGTCAAGTGGCTTTTTCCTTAAGAAAAAGCCACCTTGCACGATCTTCAAATGGCAATACGTGAATCGAAAACGCTCTAGTAGACGTATTTCTGTTTCTCTGCCGGGGTACGGACGGCGGTTTGTGCGGCGGGAACGGGAAGTGGAGCCTCGCCGAACAGTGCGCCACGACCTCCCTGCTGCTGGCTGACGGAGGGTTTCGGCGAACAGAGAAGCGCGGTGATATCGAGAGCAGTTACGGGGCGGCTGAAGAAGAAGCCCTGCATCTCAGCGCAACGCTGACTCCTCAGGAAGTCCCTTTGCTGCGCTGTTTCAACGCCTTCGGCAATGCACGTGAATCCCAGATTCCTGGCCAGGCCGAGAATACTCTTCACCATGGCTTCAGCGGTTGACTGGGTTGCGAGATCGCGCACGAAGGAGCGGTCGATCTTAATGCGGTCGATGGGGAATCGCCGGAGGTAAGCCAGCGAGGACCACCCGGTTCCAAAATCGTCGAGCGAGAGACTTACGCCGGTCTGCTTGAGGTGCCGCATGACGGCGATGGTGGCTTCGGAGTCGTCAAGCATGCGGCTCTCGGTTAACTCGAGTTCGAGCAGCTTGGGGTCGAGTCCGGTTTCACGCAGCACCGACTTGACGGTTTCAACGATAGCGCCTTCATAAATCTGCTGGGATGAAACGTTGACGGCGACGCGTATCGAAGTAAAGCCCTGCCGCTCCCATTCAACCATCTGCCGGCAGGCGGTCTTGAGCACCCAGCGGCCGACTTCGACCATCAGTCCCAGTTCTTCAAGCTGGGGGATGAATTGATCGGGAGGGATGAGCCCTATCGTAGGGTGCTTCCAGCGCAGGAGCACTTCAACCCCGGTAATGCTGCCAGAGTTTGTGTCGACAATGGGCTGGTACTGCACGACGAACTCGTCGCGGGAGAAGGCGAGTTGCAGGTCGGACTCGAGTTTGTGCCTTTTCTGGGTTGCCTCAGTAAGCGCGGGCGAGAAGAAGCAGAATCGTCCCCGTCCTTTCTTCTTGGCGTCATAGAGCGCCGCATCGGAGTATTGCAAGAGGGTTTCAGCACTCTCGCCATTCTCAGGAAACTGCGCGATGCCGACGCTTGCCGTCACTTGCAGTTCATGCTCGCCAACCTGAATGGGCTCCGCAATCTTCCTGAGCAGCTTCATGACGACGTGCTCGATATCCTCATGCCCGGCAGTGTCGGGGATGATGATGACGAATTCGTCTCCGCCAAGGCGAGCAATGGTGTCGCTGGCGCGGGTGCAGGTCTTCAACCGAGCCGCAACGGCCTCAAGCAAGCGATCGCCAATATAGTATCCCAGAGAATCGATCAGGTTCTTGAAGCGATCGATATCCATCATGAGGACTGCGATTTTGCCGCTGTTGCGTTTTGCCGACGCAATGGCATGGGTGAGGCGGTCCTCAAGCAGCAGGCGGTTGGGCAGACCGGTGAGCGCGTCGTGCAGCGCCATGTAACTGATCTGCAGCTCGGCCTGTTTGCGGTCGGTGACATCGCGGGAAATGCCCATGGTGCCGATGATGCGTCCGCCTCGATCGATGAGAGGGACCTTGGTGGTGAGAGCCCAGGTTTCACGCCCGTCGGGCCAGGTTTCTTTCTCTTCCTTGCCGGTCATAGGACGCCCGGTGCGGATAATTTCTTTTTCGTCTTCGAGGGCCTGGTTGGCGTGCTCTGAACTGAAGAAGTCAGCGTCGGATTTGCCAAGGGCGTGGGCGGGACTCTTGAGGCCGAAGTACTTGGCCATGGAAGAGCTGACGCGCAGGAAACGGCCTTGCAGATCCTTGAAGAAGACGTTGTCGGGGATGTGTTCGAGAAACGCGCCAAGGAGATCCTGTTCCAGGCGGAACCGCTTATCCATGACGTTTTCGAGGATGGCGATGGCGAAGAAGACGAAGGCCAAGGGAACCATTGCGATGGCGAGACGCGCCTCGCCCGACCCGAAGATGGTTCGCAAATGGCGAAGGGGCTCTTCCGGCAGGACAGCGGCGCCGACCACGATTCCAAGCAGAATCGCAGAAATGAGGACGGCAAACCGCGGCAGCGACGAATTGTTCCACCTGAAGGTCATTTGAAACACACCTTTGGCTGGTACCTCTCTTAGATTAAGTTAATCGGCAACTAACGCCATTCACTTAAGTGGCAGCGTCTGTGGCACTTTATGGGCGGTGGCGCAGAGACGCGTCGAATGGGTATGAGAAATCGGTTAACTCCAACAGATTTAGGAGTTTCTGGGGCGCGGGGGGCAGCTCGGCCGGAGAGTGCGGGAAGAATTGCCATTTCCGGCGGCGTGCGCGATCCTTTGGATGTTGGGGAATTCGCCTGGAATTCGATTCCGGCGGGCGGGAGTCGTTCAGTGGCAGAACCTCAGCTTCCGCAATCTCAGAGCGCAGCGTAGCGTGCTATTGGACGGCGTTCTAACGGGAGCGTGCATTTTTTCAATCGGTTTTACGTAACGGCCCCAACCAGCCAACCGATACCTGAGGTCATCGCCATCGCGAGACCGCCCCAGAACGTCACGCGAAGTGCGCCCATCATCACTCTAGCGCCACCTGCGCGTGCAGCCAGTCCGCCCATAAGTGCGAGAACTGCCAGCGACGATAAAGAGACAAAGGGAATCAACCGCGCCTGTGGTGCGAGCGCAGTAACCATGAGTGGCATCATGGCCCCGACGGCAAAGCTGCAGGCAGCGGCAAGAGATGCCTGCAATGGCCGCGCGCGAAATTTTTCAGAGATTCCGAGTTCGTCGCGAGCATACGCGCCCAATTCATCATAGGCAATCAGCTGCTGTGCGACCTGATTTGCGAGCGGAGGTTCAAGTCCGCGGGCCACGTAGATTGCCGCCAGAGCCTGGCGCTCGCCTTTGTTATTTTGTTTAAGTCTTGTGCGCTCGAGGGCCAGTTCAGCCTCCTCAGTGTCAGCCTGCGAGTGCACGGAAACATACTCGCTCGCGGCCATGGACATTCCGCCGGACACAAGGCCCGCGATGCCTGCGACCAGAATGCTGAGGTGAGTTCCATGCGCCGCCGCAACGCCGAGTAAGAGACTTGATGTCGACAAGATGCCGTCGTTTGCACCCAACACTGCCGCGCGGAGAAGCCCAATGCCGCCGGCGCGATGCAGCCTTCTGGTCCGCACTGGCATCCTGAAGGGCTTCTGGATGATGAACTTCTGAAGACGGCGAAATGCGTTCTTCTTTATCGGCCTGCCCTGGAATTCCGCTGAGCTGCTTAAAGGCGTGGTTGACTTGCGTTGTCCTATATCCATTTCATTCTCAGCAGCCAAACCTTGACGCCTTGTGTAAGACCTGTGTAGGCAAGCAGAGTGAGTAGGAGAATCGGCCAATACATTGCTGGCAGGTGGGTGAGGCCCAGCGATGGCGCCAAGGGGGAATACGGCAGCCATGCTCCAAAG
>CAYZVG010000003.1:0-19405 GCA_964481595.1 uncultured Occallatibacter sp.
TTCTTGCGCAACTCGCGAAAGGTGGTTGGACCGTCCATGCCGGGCATCATTACGTCGAGAAGAATGGCGTCGGGTTGATGTTCTGCTGCACGGGCGAGACCTTGCGACCCCGAATTTGCGGTGACCACTTCCCAGCCTGCAACGCTCTCAAGGCTAAGTGCGGCCACCTCGCGGATGTCGTCTTCGTCGTCGATAATGAGCACCTTGCGCGCCACAAGAAACACCTCTAGTACCATTCTGTTCCGTCAGGGCGCGGTTGTCGACTAGGGGTAGTCCCACATGGAGGTGTGGGCATCGACTTGAGCAACTTCGGAGGGGTTGAAGAAGTGAATGTGCGTGAAGAGAGGCACTATCGCGAAGATGCCTCTTCAAGCCGCGTGGAGTTTCGCAGCATGGTGAGCACCAACGCTTCAAGCTGCTTGGGCTCAACGCTGGCTTTGGAGAGAAAGTGAGTGGGGCCGAGCGTGAGCTGTGCGCGTTCTGCCGGCGAGAATTGGCGGCCGGAGTAGACGACGAGCGGCAGGCGGGCGAGGGACTCGTGCTTCCGCAGCCAATCGACCAGATTAAAGCCGTCACCGTCGGGCAAGCCGATGTCTAGAACGAGCAGATGAGGCTTAAAGGTGAAGCAGGAGTCGAGGGCCTCTTTGAGCGTGTGGGCGAGATGGACAGAGACGCTTTCGCGCCGGAAGACTTCAGCGATGATGCCCGCCAGATCGCGGTCGTCTTCAACGACAAGGATGCGTGCTTTTTCTCCAGGGCCGGAGAGAGCGCCGGCGAGCTCGCCAAGCAGCAGGGCCTCGCGCGCGGGCACACCGTGCCAGCCATTTGCACCATTGCCGGGGATGGCGGGCGGTTCAGCCGCGGCGCTCGCGGAGTTTACGCTGAGCAGCACAACGGGGGTTTGCGACTCGGGCTCCATGCGGCGCAGCATGGGCAGAACCTCCCAGCCGTTCATGCCGCCCTCAAGTCCGGTATCGAGCAGAATGGCCTGGACACCGCAGTGTGCGGCGTTTACGGTTTGCTCGGCGTTGGCCGATTCGACGACGCGGTATCCGTGACGGGTGAGATGCGAGGCAACGCTGAGGCGGGCATCGGCGTTTGCGCCGGCGACCAGCACCGTTCCCTGCGTGGATGTCTGCTCAGGAGCGGCTTCAAGAGATTCTTCCGGAATTGGGTGGTAGGGAAGGAAGATGCGGAATGTGGCGCCGCGGACGGGATTCCGCTCAGCCCAGATTCGACCGGAGTGTTGCAGGACGATGGTGCGGCAGATGGCAAGACCTAGACCGCTGCCGCCCTTCTGGCGTGAATCGGATGCATCGACTTGCTGGAAGCGGCCGAAGATGGTCTCCAGTTTGTCTGC
This sequence comes from uncultured Occallatibacter sp., assembly GCA_964481595.1. GTDB lineage: Bacteria > Acidobacteriota > Terriglobia > Terriglobales > Acidobacteriaceae > Telmatobacter. The sequence continues at coordinate 1,361 of CAYZVG010000003.1, forward strand.
GGGGATGCCGCGGCCGTGGTCGATGACCGAAAGGGTGACGCCGGTAGCGCCGGGGCGGGTCATGATAGACACGGTCGAGTTGGCGGGAGAGAACTTGACGGCATTCGACAAGAGGTTGGTGAGGACCTGCAAGAGTCGGTAGGGATCGGCGTCAATCTCGACCTGGGTTGTGTCGTGAATGAGGCGGACGCCGGCGGCTTCGGCAACGGGCTGCATGTCTCCGATGGCCTGGTGGACGATATCGAGCAGTTGTACGGGACGGAAGGTGAGCGGTTCACGGCCGCTTTGGATGCGCTCGAGATCGAGTATGTCGTTGATGAGGCGCACCAGCCGCTCGGAGTTGGCGAGGGCGATGCGGAGCAGATTGGCGGCTTTCTCACTAAGCTCGCCGAGCATGCCGGAGGAGAGCAGGCCCAATGCGCCGCGGATGGATGTGAGCGGGGTGCGCAACTCGTGGCTGACGGTGGAAATGAACTCATCCTTCATGCGGTCGAGAGCATTGCGCTGGCTTATATCGCGGAAGCTGAGCACGGAGCCGGAGAAGTGACCCTGATCCGGGATGGGGGTGAGAGCGTACTCTGCGGGGAACGATGTGCCGTCGGCACGATAGACGTTTTCTTCTCCGGTGGCTGCGGTGCGCCGTTCGGTGGCGCGGCGCAGCTGGCAGTCTTCTCCGCATTGGCGATTGGCGGGCGCAGCGCCGTGGAGCAGATTGTGCACGGGCTGGCCGTTGAGCGAGGATGCGGGCGCGCCGAGCATGCGCGCCGCAGACGGATTGGCGAAGGTGATGAAGCCGCGGCGGTCAACGCCACAGATGCCTTCGGCGACGGAGTCGAGGAGGATCTGCTGCTGGCGGTAAAGATCCTCGGCGCGGTCGCGTTCCTGCGAGCTGGCCAACACCTGTCCAAGCGATGCGGCGGCGGATTCAATGGCGGCCATCGACTCACGATCTTCGCTGAGGCAGTAGCCGGAATAGAACTCGAGGACGGCGAGCATCTTGTTGCCGACACGAATGGGAACGGCCCAGCCGGAGTGCAACTGCTGGCGCATGGCGGACTGTATGCGCGGAGTGGCGGGAACCGTCTTGAAATCGGAGATCCATACAGCGCGGCCCTGCTTCCAGGCGCGGCCGGGGAGTTCGGCATCGCTCGCAAGGGTGAGCGCCATGCTTTCCTGGACGAGGGCCTGAGAGTCCTGGCCGGCCGCTCCCCAGGCGGTGGAAAACTCAAGCCGGTCCTCTTTGGAGTTCACGTCCCATTTGATGGCCAGATCCCACCCCTGCGAGACGCAGAGCGCTTCAAGGATGCGCATGGAGGCCACTTCGGGAGCGGGGTTTTCGGCAATGATCTGGCTGACGGCGAGTTGCAGGGCGAGGCGGTGCTCGCGGCGCTTCTGGGTGGTTATGTCGCGAAGCAGGCAGCGGACGGCGAGGGGATTGCCGGCTTTTTGACGCTTGCTGAGACTCAACTCGAACTCGAGGATGCGGCCTTCCGCATTGAAGAAGCGCAGAGGAGCGCGGTCGACCTGTTCGCCGTCGAGGGCGCGGCGGAAATGCGCGTCGACATCTCCGCGGCAATTGGAGCCGAACAGATCCTTGAATGAATCCAAAGCCAGCAGGGCGGTCAAATCGAGACCAAAGCAACGCTTCCAGGCGGGATTGGCGTAGAGGAAGCGGCCGGAAGGGCTGAGCGTGGCGATCATTTCGCTGGAATTCTCAAACAGGTCGCGGAACCGCTCCTGGGATTCGCGCTGGTCCTGTTCCTGACGGAGGTTTGCGCTTTGATCGATGGCGACGGCCACCATTCCAGCGACAACGCCGGAGCTGTCGCGCAGTGCGGATATGTGAAGGGCGATGGGAAGAGTTTCGCCGCTTTTGTGGCGCAGTTGGACGGCGAAGCTTGGCACCTGGCTGGGTGGCAGGGCGCGCACGCAGTTCATAAATGCGGCGATGCGGGTGGCGGGAGTGTGCTCTTGAGAACGCTCGATGCCGCAAAGCTTCTGCATCTCCGCCAGGATATGCGCGCCTTCACGCGGTGCGAATAACTCAGCGTGCCCCCACTCTTTCTTCAACTGGGCGGCGTCCCAGCCGAGCAATCTCTCGGCTGCGGGATTGATGTAGGTCAGCTCGCCGTTGAGGTCGACCGCGACGATAGCGGGGCCGGTGGACTCCAGAATTGCTTTCGATGGGTCAGGAGGAGCGGGTGGGGGTACGACGGACTCGGCGATTCGCCTGGGCACACGCAAGGCCAGGAGCGCAGCTGCGCTGCAGGCGGCAAGCAGGAGCAGGCCATCAAAGCGTGGTCCGGCGAGAATGCGCACAACGATGGTGCAGGCAGACACAAGCAATGCCAAGGCCGCCAATGCGAGCCAGACGTAGAAAGCTCCTCGCGAAACTGCCGTTGCAGGGTTGGAGTTGCGGGTAGCGGCCATCTCCCCCGATGGTTCACCCATGTTGCCCCCAGTCGCCTAAATCGTACTTGCGCCTTCCAGAAACGAAAGACCTCCGCCAGTTACAGTGGTTGCTCGTAGTATAAGCAATTGATTGCAGTATCTGTAGGTAAATCGAAAAGGGAAGATACCCATCCGTAATGTTGACGGCTTAACGGCCTGTTGCACTCGCCGCTCGTATACTGACTCCATGATTCGACCTTTGGGGCACAGGATGACGCGATCTGGAACCAAGTGCGTATGCGGCGCGTTTGCCGCTGTCATGGCTTGTCTTGTTGTGGCTTCGCCAGCCGCTCATGCATGGGGAAACGAGGGACATCGCATGATTAACCGGCTGGCCGCAGGCGCGCTGCCGGCAGACACGCCGGCGTTTCTGCGCTCGGATGAGGCATTCAACGAGATTGAGTACCTGGGGCCGGAGCCGGACCGGTGGCGTTCGCCGGCGGAGCCGGAGTTGAATTCGGCACAGGCGCCGGAACACTTTATCGATCTGGAACCTGCCGATGCCCTTGGACCGCTGCCGCACAAGCGGTTCGACTTTGAGGCGCTGGCCTACGCCAAGGGCGACCGGCCGGACCGCATCGGGCTTCAACCGTGGGAGACGACGGAGGTGTGGGAGCGGTTGAAGGCTGCGATGCGCCAGTATCGCGACCTTGCGGCGGCGCACCAGGACACACACCCGGTGGAGCAGGCGATTCTGTTTTACGCGGGTTGGCTGGGCCACTACGTGGGAGACGGCTCGCAGCCGCTGCACACGACAATCCAGTACAACGGGTGGACGGGACCGAATCCCAACGGTTACACGACGGATCACAAGATTCACTGGCAGTTTGAAGGCCCGTTTGTGGCAGCGGCAATTCACTCACCGGAAGTGCAGGCCAGGATGACTCCGGCAAAGGCCATTCGCAGGGATATGTTCGACGCTTACGTCGCCTACTTGCGCGTGAGCCACACGCAGGTTGAGCGGGTCTACCAGCTTGAGAAGGCGGGTGGATTTGTTGGGCAGGGTACGCAGGAGTCGCGAGAGTTTACCGCGGAGCGGTTGGCCGCTGGGGCAAGCATGTTGCGCGACATGATCTATTCGGCGTGGGTGGATAGCGCCGAGCCGGTGGCCGACCCGTATGCGGGGAAGTAGGGAACAGGGAACGCTCTGCGCTAGTCGGCGGCCTCTGCGGCGGCGAAGGCCGGGATGCGGCGCAGCATCAACGTGAGCGTGAGCGTCATGAGGATGACGGCGGGGGCGGAGACCAGAACCCAGGCGAACAGAGCGTGCCCGGCGAGCGAACCCATTCGGACGCCAAAGTTCCACAGGGAACTGTGCAACTGCGGGGCGGCCTGCAGCGCGTGCCAGGGCAGATAGCCGAAGAGCCAGTTGCCAAGACGGACAAAGGGATAGATAAGCAGTACCTGCAAGGGCATGGCTGCGTAGTTGGCAGCTTGGATTGCGGGCATGTTCAGCCGAAGTGTGAGTGCCAGAGCGGCGCACAAAACGGTGGGAATGCCGATGACCGGGATGCAGCCGATAGCGAAACCGAGGGCCAGCGTAAGCGCAAGACGGCGCGGCGAAATCCCCTGCCTGAGCCACGGGGAGATAGCTTGCCTGATCGACTTGTGAAGAGCGAGCGCCATAACGTGCCGGAAATCCCCTCAACCTTACTACTACGATTAGATACGGAAAAGGGGTCTAAGGACACCTGACTTTGGTGTTATATGCGATGAAACTTGTGTAAATGAACCAAAACGGTTAGCCGGATGTCAATCGGGAAGAGGAGGCGCGGCCGGCTTGCGCCATCCATTGCGGTAAACTTGGACCCGATGCGTGTGTTTGGAATCGATTGCGGGACGGAGATCACGGGCTACGGCGTGGTAGAAACGGATGCGAGCTGCCGTGAGCCGCGGCTTGTGTGTAACGCGATGGGAGCAATCAGGTTAAAGAAGACCAAAACTACGCCGGAACGGCTTGAACAAGTGTTTCGCGAGTTGACGGCTGAGCTTGAGCGTTGGGAGCCGGACGCGGTGGCGATTGAAGAGGTTTTTTACTCGGTGAATGCGAAATCGGCGCTAAAGCTGGGGCAGGTGCGGGGTGTGGCGCTGCTGGCGGCGGCGTGCCAAAAAATTCAAGTGGCCGAATATGCTCCGCTCAAAATCAAATCGAGCGTAGTTGGGTATGGGCTGGCGAAGAAGGAGCAGGTGCAGTTTATGGTGGCGCGCCTGCTGGGGCTCGACGAAGTGCCCGAACCCGCCGATGCGGCCGATGCACTGGCCGTCGCCATCTGCCATATTCACACCCACCAGACGCTCATGCTGCAGGGAGCAACAACGTGACGGCAAGAACGAGAGCCCTTTTGCCCGGCCTTATTCTAATTGCAACTGGAATAGCTTTCATGGATTCGGCTCATGCGCAAACAGGATTTGCGCCGAGCGCCGAGGTGACGATCGAGTTCACGAATCCGGGCGTTTCGCCTTCGCACTGGATACTGACTTTACATCCGGACGGCAGCGGACACTTCCACTCTGAGCGCGGAAACCCGGCGGGCGCCAATCCGAAGGCAATGGATGTGCCGGAGGTGGATCGCGACATCCAACTGCAGCCCGGGTTTGCCGCGAGTGCGTTTGAGACAGCGCGGCAGAACAAGTGGTTCAAGGTGCAGTGCGAGAGTCATCAGCGAGTGGCCTTTGAGGGCTGGAAGAAGCTGAGCTATAGCGGGCCCGAGGGGCAGGGAAGCTGCACGTTCAACTATTCCCACGAGAAAGAGATTCAGGCACTGGGCGACTCGCTGTTGGGCGTAGAGGAAACGCTGACGGAAGGGGCGCGGCTGGAGATGCTGCTGGAGCATGACCGTCTGGGCCTGGACCAGGAGATGCAAGCCATCTGCGAACGGGCGAAAGACGGCCGGATGCAGCAGATTTTTGCCATCCGGGAGATTCTGGAGCGGCTGTCGAATGACGGCGAGGTTCTGGACCGGGTGAAAAAGCGGGCGAAGGAACTGCTGGCGCAGGCAGGGGCCTGAAGCAGGACATTTTTGCCAGATTTGCAGGGAACTACGCAACATTTCCCTGTATTTAGGTGTCAACTATATGTTGTAAAGTTGCTTGGCGGCGAAGGCTGATCGGGACCGGTGGTTGAGAAAGGCAAGAACCATGAGACTAGTAGCGAGTGGCGTGGCGAGTGAGAAGAGGCAGCGGAGATTGAGCCGTAGCGCGTGGGGCCTTGGACTGACGGCGGCCGCGCTGGGCGCGATGCTGGTATCGTTTGCGGCGCGCGCCGCCGATGCGGGACCCGGACAGGGCACAGGAGGCGCAGCGCGGTTGAGCAGCGTGGAGGGTCAGGTGCGCCTGATGCAGGGCGGGCAGGTGCTGACCGATCCTGCGCTGGTGAATGCGCCGCTTTTTGCGGGAACGCAGGTCGTGACCGGCAACGATGGGAAGGCCGAGGTTCAGTTTGACGACGGCAGCATTGCGAGGATTTCGCCTGACAGCGCCATCACGCTGAGGTCGATCGCCGGGGACGGCGGACCGGGCACGTTTGTTGTTCTGGATGGAGGACTGGGCTACTTTGAGTTGCAGAACGACCAAACGCGCGTGATGTTCGCTGACGCGGCGGTCACAGTGAGCGGCTTCACCGTGCTGCGCGTCAACTTCGACAATCCTCCGGGTGAAGTGGCGGTTTTCTCAGGCAATGCACGCCTGGAGCGCGGCACTTCACCGCCGATCGATCTCCATGGCGGTGAGAGCCTCCCGCTGAATACCGACGCGACCAATTACGCTCCTTCGGATTCGATTGAACCGGATTCGTGGGACCAATGGAACCAGGATCGGGACCAGACGCTGAACGCTTTGACCGCAGACCAGACCGGCGCGCCGAGCACTTTTGTGAACAGCGAGAGCGAAGCTCCGGGATGGAGCGATCTGGACGCTAACGGAAGCTGGTACAACGTGCCTGGCCAAGGCTCGGTGTGGTCGCCGTTTGAGGCTTCAGACGGTGGATGGGATCCGTATGGCTGCGGCAGTTGGATGTGGACGCCACGGTTTGGCTATGTGTGGGTCTCCTGCGAGAGCTGGGGATTTATGCCGTACTCGTGCGGCGCGTGGAGCTTTTACGACAGCTTTGGCTGGGGCTGGTCGCCGGGAATGGGCGGCTGCATGCCGTGGTGGAGAAACGGCGGCGGATACCGGGGCTGGAATATCGGAAGAGCGCCGGTTGGATATCCGATTATTCCGCGGCCGATTTCGCGCGGGCCCATCGGGAGAATTATGCCGCCAATACTCGGCGTCAATCGGCACTCATTTGCCGCACCGGGAGTGTTGCCGTTGAGGAGCCGGAACGAGGTTGTGCAGATTGGCGGACAAACGGTGATGCCTCTGCGTCCGCGGCCTGAGCAGGGGGGTGAGCGTTCGGCATCGGGCTTTGTGTATCGGCCGGGCTACCAGAACTCAACGCCTGCGCGCGGGGGACGCCAGTTTGGCGTGCCTGGAGGTCAGTACAACTACACGCGGCCCGATTCGAATAATCCTCACCCAGCCTACGGGGAGCCACAGCGCGGACAAGGCACGGAGCACGGCGGACCAGCTAATATGCGACCGGCTCCCACGCCTATGCATACGGCGCCTCAGCAGAGCAGGCCACAGCCCAGGCCAGAGTACAGCGCGCCGCGCCAGAGTTCTCCGCCACCGCCGCCTCCGCCGAGCCACAGCGTGGAGACAAGGCCCAAGCACTAAGGTTTCGACCGCATGGTTTGAGTTCGTACTATCCCATCCATTGCGCGAAAAGGCTGCGCGATGGATGGGGCACAGCGGAAGTCTGGATACAAGGCCCCGGCACTAAGGTTTCGACGGCGTAGAGCCTTAGCTTGGATTCGTGCTTCCCATATCTGAAAATCCAGACTGGGGGCGCCCACCTTCAATGCTTGATTGAGGTGTGAGGCCCGGTTCCAACGCTCGATCAGAAGCGTGGCGTGATGCCTTGCTCGCCGATGATAGTGAAGCAGCCAAGCACATTGGTGAGGCCGAGAATCTGGCGGACGCGCTTGCCGACGTTGAGCAGCTCAAGGCTGCAGCCCTTGGTCTTTGCCGAGACAAGCAGGCGCACCAGCGTGCCGAGGCCCATGCTGTCGATGTAGATGACGTCGCCAAGATCGAGCACGATCCGCTTGTTCTCAGCGGCGAGTTGGCGCAGGCGATAGTAAAAGTTGCCGCTGACTTCCGCAATCAGCTTGCCTTGCAGCCTGACCACGGCCTCATCGGTCTTGCGCTCAATCTCGAGCGTGAGGATGCAGGGGTCTGCATGATCGGTCTCAGTCATGGACACATCCTTGGTTTTCGCGAATCGGCGATTTTTGCGGAGCGGGGAAACCATGCCGATATGCGAGGATTCTCTCACAAGCCTGGCGAAATTGGGAATGCGAAACGCCAGGCCCAGAGGGCAATCGCATTTCTGATTGTAGGATGGGTCTGCTTTGAAAGGGCACGGCTTCAGCCGTGCCGTAAGCACATCAGGATGAATTTCTCCGGCCCTGGGGGATGGGTTTACATTCCAAGTGCATCCCTCTGCGGCTAAAGGCGGTACGTTTTTCGCACCATGTTTCGGCACGGATAAATCCGTGCCCTTCAAAGCTGTTCCCGTCGACAATTAGAAATCCAGATGCAATTGCATCGCAGTGTGCGGCCGCGGGGCGTCACCTCACAGCTACATCAATCTGCGCCGGACCAGGTCAAGGGCCTGCTGGCTGGCGAACTCGCGGATGCGCTGGCGATCGCCGCGGAAGGTGCGGTCCATCACGTTGGTGAGTTGCGGATCGGAGAGCGCGATGTAGACCAGGCCGACGGGCTTGGAATCGGTAGCGCCGCCGGGGCCGGCGATGCCTGTAATGCCCAGACCCAGTGTAGCGCCGGTGCGGATGCGGATGCCGTTGGCCAGCGCCTCCGCCACTTCAGCCGAGACCGCTCCATGGCGCGCGATGAGATCGGCAGAGACGCCGGCGAAGGCAAACTTCAACGTGTCAGCATAGACGACTGCGCCGCCCAAAAACGAACGCGAGCTGCCGGGGACTGATGTGATTCGCTCGGCAACCAGGCCGCCGGTGCAGCTTTCGGCAACGGCCAGCGTGGCCTGGCGTAATCCCAGGTAGTAGAGAACGATCTGCTCGAGCGATTCGCCGTCAGAGGAGTAGAGCCAGTCTTCAAGGGTCTCCTCAAGGCGGCCGGCAAGCTCGTCTACACGCTGGCGCGCTTCCTCAGGCGACGATTTGGTGCATTGAAGCGAGAGCTGGATGTCACCGGCGTGGGCGAGGATGGTAGTTTCAACGTCGGCATACGTGGTGTAGATGGGTGCCAGCAGCTTGTCTGCCTGCGACTCGGGAATCATGGCGGCGCGCAGCGTGCGCTTGGCGATGTGGCGCGTGGGAACGACTTCGCGAAGGCGCGGAATGCACTCGCTGTCAAAGAGCGGCTTGCACTCGCTGGGCGGGCCGGGAAGCAGCAGAATGAGCTTGCGATAGTCCTCGAAGGTGGTGTCGAGCCATTGGCCGGGAGCGCTGCCATTGGCGTTATGCAGAACGGTTGCGCCGTCAAGGACGTCGGCCTGCTTGAGATTGTTCGGCGGCATGGCGATGCGCCAGGCGGCGGCGCGGGCGTGCAGCGCGGCAATCTGGGTGGCATCGCGGCGGAGCGTGAGCGAGAGCGCATCAGCAACACATTCGCGCGTAAGGTCGTCCTCAGTGGGGCCGAGTCCGCCGATGAGAACGAGGATGTCGATGCGGCCAAGCGCGGTGCGGATGGCGCTGACAAGATCTTTGCGGCGGTCGCCGACGATGGTTTTGAAGCTGATGGCGACGCCGATCTCGTTCAGCTTCTCAGTAATGTAAAGCGAGTTGGTGTCCTGGCGCGACGGCGTGAGCATTTCAGAACCAACGGCGATGATTTCGGCTTTCATAAAGACAGCTTTTAGCTGCTAGCTCCTGGCGTTTGGCTTGGCGGTACGGATACGGGCGGTCTTGGCTCCTTCATAAGCCGTCTCCAGCTTGAGCGTTTGAGCCGCAAGCGCACGTTGTGCCTGACTCTATTATTCCTCATCGATGTCAGGACGAGGATGAACTGCGATTGAGAATGAACGGAAACACAGGTGCGGCAGGTGAAGATGATCGCCGGGAGCCTGTGAGCAGGCCCTAGAACAGATTCAATCCATCGATCCCCAAGTCCACGTTGAAGACGGCTTCGTTGGTGGCCAGAACAGTTGTTCCGAGCGGTGAGAACGCGACGCCGACGATATTCATCCCAGAGAGAACGAGCGACGCTTCACCAAGCTGCGTAACGCGCACCAGTCCGCGGCGGCCGCCGAGACATGCAGCGACGTAAACATCGCCTTCTTTCGAAACTGCCAGCCCCTGCGGACGGCCAAGACCGCGGAACCAGGGACGCGTATCGCCGTTGGGCTCGATTGCCCAGATGGTGTCGTTGGAGGAGAGCGTTGGCCCGGTGACGTAGAGCGTTCCCGCAGCGCCGACGGCAAGGTGATAAGCCGCAGGGCTGGGGTCGAGCGTTGCATGCACAAAGATCTGGCGCTGGGAGTTGATCTTGAAGATGGTGCCGCTGCGGTCGCCGACGTAGAGGTTTCCTTCGCCGTCGAATGCGCAGCCGGTGGCCACGCCCATGCCTTCAGCGTAGACGGTGGACTCGCCGGCGTCGTCAACACGATAGACGTTGCCCTCAGCCCGCGAAGTGACAAAGAGATCGCCCTCGGGCGAGAAGGCCAGGCCCGTTGCGTTCAATATTCCTGAGACGAATGGAGTGCCGCGGCCGTCGGGACTGACTCGTACCACCGAGACGGGCATTTCCTTTCCGCGCTGGCCGGAGATGGTGGCGTAGACCATTCCCGAACGGCTGACCGCTGGGCTGGTGACGGGATGCAGACCGTCAGAAAGCATGCGCGCCACGCGCAGCGGAACGGTGTTGCTGACGCCGATGGGGTTGCGGACCTCAACCATTCCAGTCGACGATTCGGCAGGAACAACGACCGCCATGCGCGTTGGCCGGCTCATGAGTACCCGCGCGGGTAGGCCATCTACCAGAACGGCAGGCGGGCCGAAGCCATCGGGGCCGAGATGCGCGCCAAAGAGTTCGATTTCGCCGTTGGGCAAGGCGGCGGCTGGGACTATGTCGTCGATGCGAGGCTCAGGCGGTGCCTTGGGAACGGATTGTGTGGAAGAACGCGGCATATTATTCAACAAGCTCTAGAACCAGATACGCAGCAAAGCTGCTACACCCCAAGCATACAGCCCGGCGGCCACGTCATCGAATACGATGCCCCACCCCTCGGGAAGGTTTTCAAGCTGGCGCGCGGGAAACGGCTTGGTGATGTCGAAGATACGAAAAAGGACGAGGGCGATGAGCGCATGACGCCATTCGAGGGGGCAGCCGATCAGGGCGATCCACTGGCCGGTGACCTCGTCGATGACCACGAAACCGGGGTCTTCGCGGGCTGCCTCGCGCGCGGCGATGGTGGCCGCGGGCACACCGGCGACGATGGACAATAAGATCCCGATGACCAGCGCGTGATGAAGCGTATGCGCGGTGGGCTGAGCGAACCAGCCGAAGGCCGCCCACAGAAGCACGGCTGCAACCGAACCCCAAGTTCCCGGACCGGGTTTTCCATAACCGATGCCGAAGAATGTGGCGACGGGAAATGCAAAGAACCTGACGATTGCTTTATGCAAGCCAGGAACTGCCGAGGGAGCGTCAGTATTCATCCGTGTCTCCACCATCGCCGCCGGAGCGTCCGCGGCCGGCGCCGCCCAGATCTTCAAGCACTTCAGGATCAAGCACCGGAGAACTGATTTTGTATACGCCCATGGCCCATTTGCCGAGATCGATCTTGCGGCAGCGGTCGGTGCAGAAAGGGTAGTCCTCGTCCTTGATGTGGACAAGGGCTCCGCATGTGGGGCAACGATGGAGTTTCGACGATGTCTTTTTTGCGGGCATGGTGATTTGAATGTGCCGAGATCAATGGTACCGCGTTTGCGCGGTGAATTTCTCACACGCGTCCCAGCGGCATTTATTCTTCGACGGGCTCCATATCGACGGCAACTTCGAGGGTGTGTGCGCCGCCGCCGAGGATGAGGCCGCGCACCGGACTTACATCGTTATAGTCCCGGCCCCAGGCCAGAGTTACATGACCGTCGGAGGGCACGACGTTGTTGGTTGGGTCCACCGCGAGCCAACCGACTCCGCGGCAATAAGCCGCGACCCATGCGTGCGAAGCATCCGCGCCTACTAGTCTCGGCATGCCGGGTGCAGGATAGGTGCGAAGATAGCCGCTGACGTAGCGCGCGGCGATATTGATAGAGCGCAGGCAGGCGATCTGGAAGTGGGCAAAGTCCTGGCACACGCCGCGGCGTTTCTTGAAGACCTCATCCACGGTGGTGCGGACGGTCGTCACTTTCGAGTCGAAGCGGAAATCGCTATAAATGCGCTCAGTTAAATCCAGAAGCGCGCCGGACATGGGGCGGCCGGGGGTGAAGGATTGAAGCGCATAGTCCGCAAACTCGGCGCGAAGGGGGATTCGCGGCGATTCAAATTGAAACTGGAGCGCATAGAGAGCCTGAGGACTTAAATCGCTGGCCAGCGCTCTGGCAGATTCCTCCCACGGCGGAGACTGCTGGGGGTCACAAGCGGAGTTGCCGGTGGTGGAAACTCTGCTTCTGGCTTCAACAACAAGCTCTTTGTGCGGATGCTGAACGGAAAAGGAGAATAGGTGGTTTCCGAAGTAATCGACCCGCTCGATGATAGCCTTCGGCGCGGGATGGACTTGGAATTCGGTTTGCAGAAGATCATTCCCAGGGAAGACGCGCGGCTTAAGGCAGGCGACATGCTCTCCGACTGAGACGGGGTACTTGTATTTATAGGTTGTCTTATGACTGATGTTATAGATCATTGGACCAAGTTAGTCTCCCAGAAGGACCAGGTGCGTTCTCACGTGACTGAAGTAGCGATTGGATAAGTCGTTTGACCATGCGGGCAACAGTGACTCCAGGTTGGCGAGGTACTTATCCATCTTCGAATAGGCTTTTTCGCGGCTTGCTCCCTTTTCGTCAGACTCGGCGCGCGCAGTGTTGCGGATGGACTTGAGGTCGATGGCGCGCAGAGATACGACTGCGCTTCGCATAGCCTGCAAGTCCTGCGACAGATGGCGGGGAAGCTTTTCGTACAACTCCGCCAGGTGTTCAAGTTGAAAGTCGAGCGATCGTGGATTGGTTTCGTCGGCCATCAGCACATCGAGCACCGCAAGGGGTTGCAGCGTTGTGTAATATCTGGTGCGGTAAGTCATGGAGCTATCTTCCACATCGAGGAGGCGCTCGAGGAAGGACCATTCCTCAGGAGGAAGCTGGCGTGTAATCTCGCGCATCTGGCGGGTGAGATAGATGGCTCTTTCCAAGCGACGGCCGATGCTCATAAAAAGCCAGCCGGAACCGCGAATGATGTTTTCCCGCTCCATGCCGGCAAAGGCGGACAAGAGTTGGAGGCAGGCTGTGAGTTTGCCCTGGTAGTCGAGTAACTGCGCGCCCGGCTCGGTTTGCATGGAGTTACGTAACTGGCCGATGAGCAGCATCATATCGGCAGAGAGGCGCTCGCGCACGCTGCCGCCGATGCGGGATACCTCGCGAAGTGTGTGGGGAAGGCTGCCGGAGCGCTTGGCATCGGTAAGCATTGCGAGCAGCTCTTTTTCGAGCGCGTCATAGCTTGGCATTTTGCGCCTTGCGCCGGGAGATGCGGAGTTGCGCGGCCAAAGGCAGCCATGCAGTCGAACCAGGCTGGCGAACTCCGCTGCTTCGCGGCGATGAACGCCGGGAACCATGGAGCGGAGAATGCGGGCGATGTTCTCGGCACGTTCCACATAGCGGCCGAGCCAGAAAGTGTTGTCGGCTACGCTGCTGGGGACGGAGCGGGCGAGCCGCCGCAGTTCGACCGGCTGGTTGCGCGGGCGGAGCAGGCTGAAGGTGTCCACCGGCGCATCGGAGAGCACCCACACGTCTTTGCTGTGGCCGCCGCGCTGCATGGAGACGACCGATCCGCGCTCGCCTGCAACGCGGACGAGCCCGCCGGGAATGGCGACCCATCCTGTGCCTGTATTCACGACGTAGGTGCGCAGCACGACGCTGCGCGAGTCGAGAGTTTCGTTTTCCCAGACGGGCGCAGTGGAGAGCGCGACCCGTTCCTGCGCGACATATTTGTAGGGATGGGCGCGCAGACGCTCAATCATCTTGCTCTTGGCTTCAGGAGGCAACTCGGAACCGAAGATGGGCTCAATGCCATGTGCAGGAAATGCGGGTTTGACCACAACCGAATCCAAGTGACCGAGAACCCAGGCAAGCGCGTCCGGCTGCCCGCACCACCAGGTGGCGACAGAGGCGAGCTTAAGCTTCTCGCCGAGCAGATGGCGGGCGAGGCCGGGAAGAAAGGGCATGATGGCGGCGGACTCGATGACGCCGCTGCCGAGAGCGTTTGCCACTCTTACGTTTCCAGCTACGATTGCGTCGACCAGGCCCGAGACGCCGAGCAGAGAATCGCTGCGCAATTCGAGGGGGTCGCAAAAGCTGTCGTCCACGCGCCGCAGAATGACGTCGACGCGTTCGAGTTGCTCGACCGTTTTGAGGTACACGCGGCGGGCGCGCACGGTAAGGTCTCTGCCTTCGACCAGTGTGAATCCGAGATACTTCGCCAGGTAGGCATGCTCGAAGTAGGTCTCGTTGTGCGGACCGGGCGTGAGCAGGACGATACGGGGATTGTCGCGGCCGCCGAGGCTTGCAAGCGCGTCGCGCTGGGCGCGGAAGAAAGGCGCGTGCCGCAGAACGTTGGAGGCGCGGAAAAGCTCGGGCAAAAGATCGGAGACAATGGTGCGGTTTTCAAGCGCATATCCGCTGCCAGAGGGGGCCTGGGTTCTGTCGGCGAGCACCCACCAGGAGCCGTCGGGCGAGCGCGCAAGGTCGATGGCCATCGTGTGCAGATAGGTGTGCGGAGGCACAGGAACGCCGACCATAGGGCGGAGGAATCCTGGATTTGCGTAGAGCAGCGAGGCAGGGAATTGGCCCTGCCGCAGCAGGTTCTGCTGGCCGTAGATATCTTCAAGTAGCAGGCTGAGGAGCCGGGCACGCTGGATGACACCGGCCTCGATTACGCGCCACTCGGCCTCAGGAAGCAGGAGCGGAACGATATCGATGCGCCAGGGCCGGTCGGCGCCCAGCGGGTCGCCGTAGATGTTGTAGGTGATTCCGTTTTCGCGGATGCGGCGATCGGCGCGCGCCCAGCGATGCTGGAGTTCGGCGGGGCCGGCGGTTCGCAGCCATTCCATCAACGGCGCCCAGTGAGGACGGAAGGCGACCCCATCGCTGGACGACTCCTCATAGACCGCGCCGTAGCGCAAAGCAGACTGATAGAGATCGAACATCAGGATTCGACGCCTTTCAGTGGGGAGGCTGCCGCCTGATTTGGCGAGGGCCAGCGCAGATCGAGGGTCATGGGGAAGACGGGGTTCTTCTCCTCTACTGGAATGAGAGCCGGACCGGATGGCGGCGCGGAGACGACGAAGCGCGACATGCGGCGGTCTTTGGCTTGAAGCGCGCTGGTGGGCCGTGCTTCATACATACCGTTCTCGGGATGGCCGCAATGATAGGTGCAGCATCCCATGGATCGGCCGTTCCATGTATCGATAAGCTCGAAGGTGAGCGGCGAGTGGACGGGGACGGTTGGGTGCAAGGCTGCCGAAAGCATACGCGCGCGAAAACGGATGCCGGCGATGGCCTCGCCTGGCTCATCGATGGCGTGCAGCGGAACCTTTCGGCCATTGCAAGTGACGATATAGCGGGATTCCCCGGTGAGGCCGCTCAACTTAACCTGAATGCGCTCTAGGGACGAGTCGACGGTGCGTACCGTGCCGCCGGAGGTGGCTTGCTCGGCAAGCACGTTCCAGGGTTCGAGAGCGGTACGCAACTCAAGCTCGAGACCGTCAGCCGCGATTGACCCGATCTTGGGGAAACGAAACTCGAGGTGAG
The DNA here is from genome assembly GCA_964481595.1 of uncultured Occallatibacter sp. GTDB lineage: Bacteria > Acidobacteriota > Terriglobia > Terriglobales > Acidobacteriaceae > Telmatobacter. The sequence continues at coordinate 16,852 of CAYZVG010000003.1, forward strand.
GCGCGAACCACTCTTTCTCAAAGCGATAGCCGGCATTGCCGAGGGATTTGAGGACAGCCTCGAAGTCGCGCTGAACAAAATGGGGAAGCATAAAGCGATCGTTCAGAGTGGTTCCCCAGCGCACCAGCTCGGGTTGGCCGGGCTGCTTCCAGAACCAGCAAACCAGTGCGCGAATGAGGAGCATTTCAAGCAGTCCCATGCGGTAGTGCGGAGCCATTTCAAAGGCGCGCAGCTCCAGCAGGCCAAGACGCAAGCCCGCCCCCTCGGGAGGGTAGAGCTTATCGATGCAGAACTCGGCTCGATGGGTGTTTCCGGTGACATCGACGAGCAGGTTGCGGAACAGGCCGTCGAGAATCCAGAGGGGGCAGTCGCGCTCGGGCAGTTGGCTGAAGGAGACTTCCAACTCATATAGAGCATCGGTGCGGCCTTCATCCACGCGCGGAGATTGGCTGGTTGGACCGACATACATGCCGGAAAACAGATAGGAGAGCGAGGGATGGCTCTGCCAGAAGGCAACCATGCTGCGCAAAAGATCGGGCCGGCGGAGGATTGGGCTGTCGGCGACCGTTGCTCCGCCGATGACGATGTGGCTTCCGCCTCCAGTGGACTGGTGAGCGCCTTCAAAGGAGAACTTCTCCGCGGTGAGGCGATTGGCGCGCGCTTGCTGGTCGAGCACCCGATGAGTGTTTTCAAGCTCATCCCAGTTGCTCATGGGAGGCAGATTGACCTCAAGAACGCCGGGGTCGGGGGTCAGGCTGAAAGCGCTCAGGCGGGGATCGTTGGGCGCGGTGTAGCCCTCGATCCAAACCGGCATGCGCAGAAAATGGCAGGTGTCTTCAACCGCGGCGATGAGGTCGAGGAAATCGGCGGCGACGGGGACGTAGGGGAGAAAGATATGCAGACGGCCGTCGCGCTCTTGAACGCAGAGCGATGGACGAATCAACTCTTTGGCGGTTTCAGCATCACCGGCAAGCGGAGGCAGCGGATCGGGCGCGGGCTCCTCGTGAAACGAATGCGGCTTGCGGGCGGGCCTCGATGGTAGCTTGGCGAGACCGGGGTAATGCTCGTCTTCAAGCGCATAGACAAGCTCGTCGGGAGCGACCCAGGGCATTACTTCGACCGGAATGCGGTAGCCGATGGGCGAGTCGCCTTGCGTGAGCAAGAGCTGTTCAGGCCGCGGAAACCAGAGCTGGCTAGACCATGCCAATTGGCCGTGAGGTTGACGGCGGCGCAAGGGAAGCACATAGCCCGCCGGGCCGTCCTCAGGTTTGTCAGCATTGAAGGCGGGGAGCAGGTCTTGCGCGGTTACCTGCAGACGTCGGCAGAGAGCTTGCAAAAAAGCCAGCGCGTCAGCCGAGGTGTTGTCTGCGGGAGCATCTTCCTGGGGAATCCAGCGCAGATCTTCCCAGATGGCCACGCCGTCTTTGCGGGAGATGCAATGAAAGGCCCAGCGCGGCAAAGCCTCGCCCGGATACCATTTGCCTTGACCGAAGTGGAGCACGCCACCGGGCGCGATCTTTTCGCGAAGATTGCGGATGAGCGCCAGTCCGCGGGTACGCTTGAGTGCGCCGAGCGCTTCAAGATGCCATTGCGGGCTTTCTATGTCATCGATGCCGACAAAGGTAGGTTCGCCGCCCATGGTCAGTCGGACATCGTGCGCATTAAGGTCGCTGTCGATGGCGCGTGCAAGCTGGCATACTCCGTTCCATTCCTTGTCACTATACGGCTGGGAGAACTGCTGCTCACGGTCAAGACGGCGCACCGACATCTCAAAGTCGAACTCCACCGTAGAGGGCTCGACGGAACCGTCGATGGGCGCGGCCTGCTCCGCGTTGGGAGTACAGACCAGCGGCAAATGCCCCTCGGCTGCCAAGAGGCCCGAGGTGGGGTCCATGCCGATCCAGCCCGCGCCGGGCAGAAAAACCTCAGTCCATGCGTGGAGGGCCGCCGAATCCTCAAAAACGGCGGTTGCGCCTGTGTCCGATAGCGGCACATCCGCAGCCAACTGGATCAGATACCCTGAGGCGAAACGCGCCGCGATTCCCAGATGGCGGCAGACCTCGACCAGCAGCCAGGCCGAGTCCCGGCAGGAGCCGGTGCGGAGGGCAAGCGTCTGCTCCGAACTCTGGACGCCCGCCTCCATGCGGGTGGTATAGCCAACCTCATCGCGAACGCGCTGGCTGAGTGCAACCAGAAATGCGACTGTACTTTGCCGATCGCGCGAAATGGTGTTTAGAAAAGCCTTGAGACGCGGACCGGCCGGAGCCGTGCCAAGAAAAGGCGCGAGACTGCCGGCGAGCTCGGGGCGATAAACAAACGGCCACGTGTCAAACCCAGGTTCAAGAAGAAAGGCGAATGGATTGATGGGCGTGAGGTCGGCGATCAGCTCGACCTCAACGGTGAACTCCGTTGTCTTGCTGGGAAACAGGGCGCGCGCCAAGTGGTTGGAGTACGGATCGAACTGCCAATTGAGGATGCGGTCGTTGGGGCTTACTTGAAGCGAATAGCTGAGGATGGGCGTCCGACAATGTGGCGCGGGGCGCAACTGGATGAT
>CAYZVG010000003.1:19415-26052 GCA_964481595.1 uncultured Occallatibacter sp.
GATTTGGGGCCCGAGGGAAACAGGCTTGCCGTAACGGTACTGCGTCCGATGATGAAGAGAAACCCGTAAGGCCATTGACCCCCTTGCGGCTCCGATCTGGAGCACCTTGGCGACTGCATTTGAATGAAAAGCTGGAGAAGGACGAATTCTAGTGAATTGTCTATTAAGGTTATCCTAACGCGAGCGCGAATTCACCGCTTACTGATTCTTCTCCAGGAATTTGTGGGCGGGAACATGGGCAGCGTGAGAACGGATCCGACCGGGGTGGGCGGCGGCGCAGGAATATCCCGCTAGATGGACGCCGGATCGGCGTGCGACGAGAGCAGCCGAGTGCGCCTAGAACGTTGCTGTTGAAATGGCGGTGCTCCCCGTATCGCCATTCAAGCGCCAAGTTCTTGAAGTGCCGGTTGATGTATTGGTCGGCAAGATTCTGATAATGCAGCCGAACTGATCGATTGATACGGACCGGCTTCCAGCGGATGACGGGCTAGTGGGCGGTGACTCAGGCCGCCGTCTGGATGAGAACGGCGCTGAGGGCAGGGACATAGAAGGAAAGCTGCGAACTATCCGCGGAAAGCCCGTAAGCCGCGGAAGGCGAAAAGCTTCCGTCGGGGTTGATGGTGCCGCCTTGGATCGTCACATCGGATGTGGCCGCCAGGTTCGGTCCCGAGGCACCATTCGAGAGCTGAGTCATGGACAACAGCTTCGCGGAGCTGGCAATTTGAGGCAAAGTGGCCGTCAATTGAAGGTTCTGACTGGGGTCCTTGTTGACAACGACGATATTCAAACCGCCGCTGGCCGTTTTGACGGCATAGGCGGTGGCATCGATCTGGCCTGCGGAGAGACCTGTCTGGCAGAGCTTGCCTTGACCGGCCTGGGTGAACAAGGTCATTCCATAGAAGACGGGACGCGCTTCGATCACGGCGCCCTCGCTGTCGGCGATTGGCGTGTAGCAGCTTGTGTTGCCGCCGCCGTGAAGATTCACGCCAGCCGCTCCGCCTTGTGCGCAGTTGAAAAGGAAATCGATGACCCAAAGGGAGGAGGCGTATGTGTCGCTAACCCCTGTTGCGCCACCGCCATAATAGGAGTTGCACTCCGCCATACGGAAGGGAATGCCGCTGGATTTTGCGCCGGCGCTCAATATTGCAAGGTTGTTTTGAAGATTCGAATCGGGGGAAAGGAGGTTGGCGGCCGTGGCGTTGGAAGACTGCCCGTTACCGCGATAATAGTGCTGAGTGAGCAGCGCAAGATCGCTGCTGCCGACGGCCTGTCCGAAAGGCACGGTCCAGGTGGACTCGTGGCTGCCGGAGGCGGGACCAGTGATGGTGACGCCGGGGGTTTTTGCCTGAATGGCGGTGCGGAACTGCTCCCAGAGCGCTTCAAACTGGGCGAGCGACCAATTGCCGGCAAAATAGCTTGATGGAGCGCCGTAGCCGTCGCACTCATTGCCAATCTCGATACCGATGAGGGACGGGCCAAACTGCTGAGCCGCATAAGCAACTTCAGCGGCGGCAAGCTCGGGCGTGGTTGCGCCGGTAGCCGCGCCACCCAGGTTGATGCCGTAAATGCACTGCCAGCCGGCCTCGATGACAAAGGCGGCCAATGCGGCAACGTCGGAGGGCGCGATCTGTCCGGCTGTGCGGCCGGCCCCGCCCTGCACCCATACTGACTGATCGACAGAGTTTCCACCGATGCGGAGAACGCCAGGGCCAAGAAGCTTGAACAGGCCGACAAGGTCGGTGTTTGCGGCGGAAAAGAGCGGCTCGCACAAGGCGGATTTTTCGTAGGAGAGTCCGGCGAATCCCTGGCCGATGTTTCCTACGGTAGTGGATGAGACACTGAGAGACGCCTGGCTAACTGGACCGGGAGGTACTGGTTGTTGCGGGCCCGTGGCCAACTGTGCCGAGGTCGGCAGAGACGAAACCGTGAGCGCCTTGTTGCAGCCAGAGACAAGCACGGACGTTGAGAATGCCGCGATACCTTGCAGCAACCTTCGGCGCGACAGCACAGTGGAGTGGACGTTGGGGGACATTTGACCTAGCCGGGGCGATGATTTCGCTGCCTATGATTTAAACGGCAAGGAGGGGTAGAGATCATCGCCCACCAGTACTCGGTAAGTAGGTTATTTTGTAACCAGATAGGGTAATCTATTGCCAAGTTACCGATGCCGGATTGAGGGTACTTTCCGGTGATACATTCGGCTGCAACGCACCGGGAGTGCCGACAAGAGTTCACACTCAACTCATCGACGATCCATGGCCGGACATGAGGAAAACCGCAGCCGGCATCGACCGGGCTAGGTTTGTATCGATCAATCGCGGTGAGGATCTGGATATTCGCGGGGAGTTGTGGCCGGGCGAAGCTCGAAAGAGAAGGGAAACGCCAAAGCTGTACATACACTTCGGTATGCTACCGATAACGCGCTAAATATATGCAACGAATGATCTTGATGAGCCAGGTGCACGGAACGTATTTGCCATGACCTGCCGGAAGGCGCGCCATGCGCGTGTGGGTTGTTCCGGGACCAGCCACAATGGCGAGGCGCACACTGGACTCGCATTCCGTCTCGCGCTGTTTTCGTTCAGTGGAGACAGGCGAACGGGGAAGGCGAACATTGCGGAAGGATGGGCGAGTTTAAATTCAGAGCGCTCGAAAGTCGCTCACCCATAGGTGGTACACGATCACACAGTCAGGGCACTGACACCGAACTGGCGGTCACCCTAGAATCTGATTACTGAGTTACCGATAGATTTAGAAAGCTTTACTAACTGTAAGATATTTTCTCCCTGGGAATAGAGAAGCAAATCATCTCTCACGCAAGTTAAGAAGTAGGACATCAAGCAAGCCCTAAAAAGGGTACAAGGATCAAATTGGTTCAACTGGTTGGTTCCAGTTGCAGCGCCCAATTTTCCCTAACTCCGATGTTAACTACTAAGGATACCAAGAGATGAGTCATATTGACGCCTTGCAATCTTCGGACACATGTCCTTTGGGTGAAGAGATGGACAGCAGATCGAGAACAGAGGTCAGGTCAGATCCTCGTGTTCCGGCGATTTCGGACCCTATTCCCTCAGACAATGTGAGAATGCGAGAGGCCTCGCTGTCAGCAAGCCCTTTCCTCTTTCCCTCATCGGCGGCCTGGGTGGTAATGGATTTTACCCTGGTGCTGATGGTGGCCACCTATTTTGGCGCGGATCGTTCGATCTATCAAAAGTCAATTCATTCTTTGCGTCAATGCGCCGTTGCCGGACTGCCATTTGTCGTCTTCGTAATCCTTTGGTCACATTTATCTGGACTTTACCGAGTTCATGCGAATCATGCCTGGATGCTTGACCTCTTTCGTATACTTCGCGCTGTCAGCTTCGCGGGGCTTGGACTTTACGGCATCCATCGGCTCTGGGCAACCACTCTGCTAACCCCGGGGCCAATAGCAATCGAAGCGGCCTTCGCGGGTTCGGCTATGTTTTCCGGACGGATGCTTTGGCGTCGCTACAGAGACAGTCTCTACCGGCGTAACATCTCACTGCGAAACTTCCTGATAGTAGGGGCCGACGAAGTTGGCCGGGATGTGCGTCTTTATCTCGAATCGATGCGGCTCAGTGGCTACAGCTTTAAGGGATTCGTGTCCATGAGCGAACACACTGATGATGAACGGATAGTGGGCAGCGATGACATCGTTGGCGATATCCATCATGTGCTGGAAGTGGCTCGATCGAAATTCGTGGATGAAATCATCTTCTCAAGACGCCCGGCTACCCCCGGAGTTCTGAGTGGCGTGCTGCGACAGGCGCGATCGATGGGGATATCGATTCGGCTCATTCCAAGTCTGACGGAAACCCTGATTGACCGCACCGATGTCCACTATGTCGGCGATCTTCCCACGATCGTAGTATTCCAGGCCAAGCAGCACCGTATACCCCTACTGCTAAAGCGTGCATTCGATCTGGTATTTGCGACGCTGGGATGTGTTACGCTGCTACCGCTCTTTGTGGTGATTGCGCTTGTGATTAAGCTACAGTCGCGTGGTCCAGTGCTTTACATAAGCAATAGGGTTGGCCACAAGGGCAGAGTATTTACCTGCTATAAGTTCCGGACGATGACGAACAACGCAGAGCGAATGCAATCGCAACTCGCCCATTTGAATGAAAGAGATGGAGTGCTCTTCAAGATATCTAAAGATCCAAGAATCACAACCGTCGGCGCGTTTCTTCGCAAATACTCCCTTGATGAGTTACCTCAACTTTGGAATGTAATCCGTGGTGACATGAGCCTGGTGGGTCCGCGACCGCCAATTAGCTCAGAAGTTGCCCAGTACGAGATGGGCCATCTGCGCCGCCTGGATGCGGTTCCTGGAATAACTGGTCTGTGGCAAGTGGAAGCTCGGCAAGACCCTTCCTTTGATAGCTACGTGTCACTGGATAGGACCTATGTAAATCACTGGTCACTTTTGCTCGATATGCGGATTCTATTTCGAACAGTCAGAGCAGTGATCCGCGGAACCGGCAGTTAGTTTCTTGAGATCGGGACTCTGCGTGCAATACGAATACCTATTATGCAAAGGAGATGACGACAGTGAGACTACATAACGAATACTCAGTCAAAAGCATCTCCTCCCGGGCTGGTATCGCAACCATCGCACCATGGAAGCCTATGTGGCGTCTTAACATTGGCTCCATCGCCGTTGACCAGTACTCGCAAATCGCCTTATTAGATGAAGTGTTAGAACATGCCTTATTTGGAAATGAAACTCGTCAGGTAGTAACTGCCAACGCTCAATTCTACGTGCTTGCACAGAAGTCGCGGCGATTCCGCGAGTGTCTTAGGGAAGCGCACTATATCTGCGCAGACGGTATGCCGATTGTATGGACATGCACCAAACTGTATGACGGATGTGCGCCGCGGATCACCGGAGTGAGCCTAATCGAGAGGTTATGCCACGCTGGCTCGACGCACAGACTCAGGGTCTTTCTTCTGGGCGGTAGACCAGGCACCGCAGATTTGACGGCCAATATGTTAAAGAGGCGCTATCCGGGCATACAGATAGCAGGCGTCAATTGTCCTCCTTACGGATTCGAACGCCAAGAGGGTTCATTGAAACACGTCTTAGATCATATCGCTGATGCAAAACCGCAAGTACTCTTTGTGGGACTCGGCGCACCGAAGCAAGAACTTTTTATCCGAGACCATATTCGCCCCATAAGGGTACCTCTGGCCATCGGTATTGGAGGGAGTTTCGAAATCCTGTCGGGCAAGTTAAGCCGGGCGCCGGAGTGGATGGGTTCAAGTGGTCTCGAATGGGCCTACCGGCTATCGCAAGAGCCTCGGAGGCTATGGCGGCGTTACCTGATCGGAAACGCAGAATTCGTCTGGTACACCTTGAAATCAAGATTCACCAGCGACACTGCCTTAGAGGAGGATCTTTGGCATTAGGAGAAGACATATCGTACGAATATTCGTCGACCAATAACTACCTGAACAATCGTATGCTAACAACATGCGCTGGCCATCGACACAGTTCCAATTGTTGAATTGAGAAGAAATAGGTTCACTTTATTAACACGGTGGTAAGGGACATTGGAGTTCAATAGAACGTGAAGGTGCCGAGTATGCTTCAGAGTATAAAAGCAATGAAATCAAAATGCCTGGTCCTCCTTTTGTTGATAGGAGGCTGTTCTCCGCTGCTGAGTCAAGTTGCCCCCGCAGCGTATTCCCGCTCAGAAGCAGGCGCATTCGTTTCCTTTGGTGGTTTGCGGACGCATGTCATTGCGTTCACGTACAACGCGTTGGGCGTCGACGGCGGGCTCTTTATCCAGAAGTCTCCACTTATTGGCGTAGAGGTTAGAGGTGGATCTTTCCCATTCTACGCTCGTTACTCACAATCTCCTTTCACGGGAGGGTATCGCGCTGCGATGCATTTGTCGAGATTCCACGACACTGAACTCTTCGGCTACTTTGGTGGAGGAATGTCGCTTGCGCAAGACGCCGGGCCCCATTACGTGGCTACCTCGGCGCAATGGTCACCGTGCTGGCAGGCCAGTCAAGGCGCAAACATTCCGGTGAAAGGTCATTTGCAATGGAAGGCTTATGAAGGAACTTGGACTGAGACATACGCATCTCTGCGGAGCTTGCGCGGACTGTCACTCACTACCGGAATTACCTACAGTTTCTGATAATGAGATGGAATTGAATGCTGATTCAGCCGAAATGGAAAAGAGATACAGAACGTACTAGTAAGGATTAAATGTGAACACCTATATCGGTTCGAGTGCAACGACAAAGACGACTATGCGCAACAAAGAGTTGACAATCGGTGATTTGTACAACATCTGCAGACGCCGCTGGTCTGTGCTGATGGTGCCTGTGATGCTTATGCTGATCGCGGCCGTCCTGGTTTGTATCTTCAGTGAGCGGCGCTATATGGCAACAGGTCAACTTCAGGTCCAGAAGGAGTCGATAGATGGACTTGGGCTGTCAAGCATGGCCGGCGAGGCCTCTGGAGCGACAGACGCTCTGGATGCAAATGTGACGATACAGACCGAAGCGTCAATTCTGCAGTCAGATACTCTAGCATTGCAAGTCATCAAGGACCTTAATCTGGAATCGACGCCCGATTTTCAGCCTCATGTAAAAGTGGTGA
>CAYZVG010000004.1:0-10777 GCA_964481595.1 uncultured Occallatibacter sp.
GCGCCTTGAGCAGCGTTTCGGTGTTGAAGATGTAGATGCCCATCGAGGCATCCACTGCGTTCGCGTTGAAGGGCGAACGGAACGAGGTTGTGGCCGGCTTCTCCTGGAAGCCGAGCACTTCGCCGGTGTGTCCCACCTCAACAACGCCGAAGCGCGAGACCTCTTCGGGCGGAATTGGCAGGGTTGCCAGCGTCACCTCGGCGTTGGTCTCCTTGTGGTAGGCCAGCATGCGGCTGTAGTCCATTTTGTAAATGTGGTCGCCAGAGAGAATGATGACGTGGGCAGGCTGCTCGCTGCCGATCGAATAAATATTCTGATAAACCGCGTCTGCGGTGCCCATGTACCAGTTGCCGCCGGTGCGCTGCATGGGCGGCATCAGCTCAAAGAACTCGCCCAGCTCCTGGGCCACAATGCCGGTCCATCCTTCGCGGATGTGCCGGTTGAGGCTGAGCGCTTTGTACTGCGTGAGCACGTACACGCGCCGCAGTCCGGAGTTGATGCAGTTCGATAGAGTGATGTCGATGATGCGGTAATGGCCGCCGAATGGCACGGCCGGCTTGGCCCGATCGCGCGTGAGCGGAAAGAGCCGTTCTCCGGCGCCCCCCGCCAGCAATACCCCCAGAGTGTCCCTCATATCCATTCGACCTGCCTTTCTCAAACTTTCACGACGTGGATGCTGTGTCTAAGTGCCGCTATCTGAAACGGAATACTTTCGTGCGAAACGTTTCATCAACCCTTACCGAACGCAGGAGAATACCATACGACGGTGAACTTGGCAGCCCCTCATTCTTCTGAGGATGACACAGCCGGAGGAAAGTTTGGTTGCCGCACCGTGACAGCCGCGATTGGGAATGAGATGCGGGTGTAACAAAGATAGTTCGAGTGAAAACAAAACAGGCCGCGATCGACGCGGCCTGTCTGGTTCAATGCGCCATGGTGGGCGTTTGCTCTTTGCCTAGCGCTTCTTCTTGAACTTGTATTCAACGCCAACGGAGATGGCGAAGTTCACGTCCCATTGCGTGATCTGTTTTCCGTAGTTGGTGGAGTACCAGGTCATCACCGCATCGGGAGTGACGCGGAAGACCCATTGCGCGGAACGGTTCAGGTCAAACGAACCGCCGGCGATGGCCGCCGGGGCCACCTGGTCGTTGTAGAAGCCGACAACCGATGGCGATTGGCCGAGCAGATCCTGCTGGAACTTGCCGTAGACGCCGCCCCCCAGCACATGGGCAGTAATGTCGCCATGCTTGTTATGCGGGCCCAGCCACTCCGGGCCGCCGGTAAAGAACCACTCGCTGACAAACGGCCCTTTGATGTTGTAGGGAGCGTTGGGCGCAGCGCCGCTGGTTCCCACGTAGCCTCGCTCGGAGGTCTGTACGCCCCAGTGCTTGGTGAGCCAGTAGGAGCCGCTCAGGTCAAGGCCGCCGAGGTTGGACCCTTGCAACAGATTTGGCCCGGCCTTCATGTGGTCGTAGGCCATGCCGATTGAAAGGTCGTATCGATTGTCGTAGCGGACGTTGGCCAGCGGATCGATAGCGATGTAAACGCCATTGACCACGCCCTGATTTTGGGCGGCCTGGGTGGGCGCGGTTTGGCTCGAAGAACTCTGGCTGGGCGAGCCCTGACCGGGCGAGCCCTGGCTGGAACCCTGGCTCGCCGAGCTTGGCGCCGGCGAACTCTGGTCAGACGGGCTCTGGGCCTGCAACCGCGAGGTTGAAGCACACGTGAGAGCACACAAAGCCACAACGGCCGGAGCAATGGAAACTGCAAAACTTACTGGAAGGCGCATCACTAGACAGATTACAAGACCATACCGACAAGGGACAACGCAGGCGTCGGGCATTTTCACATCCACGCCGGTGCGGGCTCCCAAAGCAAGGGACTTGTGTTTACTCCTTATACCGCTGTTTGACGGCGGCGGAGTGCATTGGTCCCGCAGCCGAGTGTCCTGACCAGGAAATTCCCATCAAAAAACTGCTGTCATTCTGGGCGAAAGGGGCCCCGAACGCTTTTCATTTCGGGGGTGGTGAGCGCAGAACCTGCGGTTGCTGTTCAACGGACTTCGGAGACACCCCACCAGGGGCTTTTTGCGATAAATGGCGGTAAAGCTATGGCTCGCAGCGCTCCATGGCGCGCGCCCACGCCAGGTAGCGCACGGTGCTCAGAGTCTCGCGCAATGGGGTCACCACTCTGCGGTATCTTGACCAGCGCCACACGGAAGGCGCGGCGTGCATGCGCCACTCCAGCGGCAATTGGCCGAAAATCATGGCGGCGCGGGGCAGATGATAGTCGCTTGAAACCACTTCGGCGGAGGTCCAGCCGTGCTGCCGCATGATCTTGTCGGAATAGCAGGCGTTCTGAATGGTGTCCAGGGCCTGATCTTCAACAAAGATGGCCGATTCCGGAATTCCCTGCGCACGAGCGGTACGGGCCATCACCTCTGCCTCGACGTAGTGGAAGCGCGTGGATCCGCCGGTGAGGATGAGCCGGGGCGCCACGCCGCGCTCGTATTCGCGCACCGCCTCAGTGACGCGTGCAAACTGGATGGGTGTCGGATTGCCATCTGCGTCGGCGGGCGAGCCCAGAACGATGATGGCGTCAAAATGAGTCTGGCTGGTGTTTGACATGGGCGCCATCCGCCGCGCGATGGTGGCCCAAGCCAACAGGCCGGTGACGATCAGCAGACAAACGGCCGCGACCAGCAGCTTCCAGGGCGTTTTTCTGCGCCTGACGGAAGAGCGGAGGCTGTGCCGCGCGGAATGCGCGCGGCGTGCCGGCGTGCGGGGGGATGTAGAGCGGCTGCGTGTGCCGGACAAAGGGAACAACTCCTCAAATCCACTGTACCGCGTGGGCGTCGACCGGGTGTTTCAGGCCAGGTTGGCTGGCACGCCCCAGGCAGAGAACACCCATTCTGTCAGCGGTTTGCGCTCGCGCGGGGCTAGCTCGCGTTTGATGAGTTCTTCACTGGAAAGCGCCGCCGGCTCACCCTGATACCCGAGCGCAATCACGGCTCCCAGCTCGTACTCCTCGGGAATCGCCAGCTCACGCCGGGCAACGTCCCTATCGAAGCCGGCCATCTGATGGGTCGCGAGCCCGAGTTCGGCAGCCGCCAGGGTCAGCATGGAGGAGGCAGCGCCCAGGTCATACATCCCATACGGATTGTGCTCTCCCTTTGCGGTGCGCGCCAGCGCGGCCCCCAGGATGAGCACGGGAGCTTTCGGCGCCCACTCCTTGTTGAAGCCAGCCAGCGAAGAGACGATTTTGGCATGCACCGGAGTTCCTTTGGCGGCAACAATATAGCGCCACGGCTGCCCGTTTACGCTTGAGGCCGTCCAGCGCGCTGCCTCGAACACACGCCGCAAGTCGGCAGCGCTCACCTCGCCCTCGGTGAACGACCGCGGGCTCCAGCGTTCAAGAAACACTGCGGGGACGCCGTCCACTTCGGGGGCGCGCTTCAATGCGTTCACTTCACTTGCCGACAAGGTCATTCGCCTTAAGCTCCTATTGGGGAAAAGAATCGGAACTGCTGGCTTCTTTGATTCCTGAACCGCCGCGAAGATTCCGGTGATTCGCCAGCGACAAGATTTAAGAGTCTCGCCGCAAATCCGTGTCTATACTGTCGAGATGAAGCTCGCCGGCTCTGAACTTGTAGCTTTGCTGATCGCAGTCAGTTTTGCGGCCGGCCTGAACCTGTATGCAACGGTGGCCACGCTGGGCTTGCTGGCGCACACCAGCCTGCTTACCCTGCCACCATCACTCAGCGCGCTGGGCAACTGGTGGGTGATCGGCGCAGCCGGCGTGCTGTTCGCAATTGAGTTTTTCGCGGATAAGGTGCCGGCCTTTGACCTGGTCTGGAACGCGCTGCATACTTTTATTCGCGTACCTGCGGCGGCGCTGCTTGCCTTTCAGGCAACTGCCGGTCTTTCACCGCAGGAGCAGCTTGTGGCCACGCTTGCCGGTGGAACGATCGCCTTTATCGCGCACGGTGGCAAGACGGCGGCGCGCGCTGCGGTGACGCCCTCGCCGGAGCCCTTCTCAAACATGAGCCTGAGCATGGGCGAGGACGGGCTGGCGGTGTTGGTAACCTGGCTGGCAACATGGAAGCCATGGGTTGCCGCCTCGATCGCCGGGCTGTTTCTGATTCTGATTCTGATGATGGCGCGCTGGGTGATGCGAGCCATGCGGTCGCTGTTCCGCGGAGCTGCGCAGGCAGTTTGAGCCGCCTGCGCTGATCTAACGGACGACCGCTCTATGGGTAGATTCTGTGAAGCGTGCGTGCGAAAGGAATTGTCTCGCGCACATGGTCGAGGCCGCAGATCCAGGCCACGGCGCGCTCAATGCCCATGCCGAATCCCGAGTGGGGCACGCTGCCGTAGCGGCGCAGGTCAAGATACCACTGGAAAGCTTCCTTGGGCAGATTGTGGCGCTCGATGCGCTCATTGAGAAGCTCGTAGCTTGATACGCGCTGCGAGCCGCCGATGATCTCTCCATATCCTTCCGGCGCAAGCACATCCACGCACATGGCGTAGCGCGAATCCTGGGGGTCCGGTTCCATGTAGAAGGCCTTCACGTCGGCGGGATAGCGGTTGACCATCACCGGGCGATCAAACTGCGCGCTGAGCCAGGTTTCGTCGGGCGAGCCAAAGTCGTTTCCGTAAACGAAGGGTGCTTCAAGGTGGCCGTCTTTGTGAGCCTGGTTCAGCATCTCGGCGGCATCGTCGTAGCGCAGGCGCGGAAATGGCGGCTTGATGGCTTCGAGCTTGGCTTTGTCGCGCCCAATGACCTCCAGCTCAGCCGAACGGTTTTTCAACACGCTTTCCACAATGTGCGAGAGGAAGTTTTCCGCCAGTTCCAGCAGCCCGTCCAGATCCATGTAGGCTACTTCCGGCTCGATCATCCAGAACTCGGTCAAGTGCCTGCGTGTTTTGGACTTCTCAGCGCGAAATGTGGGTCCAAAGCTGTACACCTTGCCCAGAGCCAGGGCCGTGGACTCGATGTAAAGCTGGCCGGACTGGGTCAGGTACGCGGGATCGCCGAAGTAGTCCACGGGAAACAGCGTAGAGGTGCCCTCGCAGGCGGCCGGGGTAAGGATGGGCGGATCGGTGCGGATAAAGCCGTTCGTGTCAAAGTACTCGGCGGCGGCGCGCATAATCTCCGCCCGGATGCGGAGGATGGAGGCCTGGCGCGGCGAACGTATCCAGAGATGCCGGTGCTCCATGAGGAAGTCGACGCCGTGCTCCTTGAGCGTGATGGGGTAGGGGTCGGTCTCCGGCACGCGCTGCACAACCTCGATGTCCTCGACATCCAGCTCGTAGCCGCCGGGCGCGCGCTTATCGGCGCGAACCTTGCCGCGGACAATCACCGACGACTCCTGGGTGAGACTCTTGAGAGCCTCAAATACTTCAGCCGGAACGCTTTTTACGTGCGCTACTCCCTGGATGGTTCCCGTGCCGTCGCGAAAGATGGGGAACAGCAGCTTGCCGCTCTCGCGCGAGTTGTAGAGCCACCCCTGCAGGGTGACGGACTGGCCTTCATAGGCCCCGATACCGGCGATGGTGGCCAGCGGAGCGGCTGGAGTTTCAGGTGCGTTGGCGGGTACGGCAGCGGCATCTTCGGGCATGGGCATTCGCCTTCCTGGCGGTTCGAAATCAGCAGACCCTAGGATAACGCCGCGCGGGCAGAGTTGCTGTGCCGGCGATCCTAGCGGTTGCGGGGCAGGATCGCCGGCAGAGCGTGGACAATGCTGTGGCAGGAGAACTGGAATCCTGTGGCAGCCAGCTTGGCGGGGTAGGCGCGCACGCTCGCCAGCAGGGCTTCGTCCGCCATCTCTCCAAAGGCCAGGCGGAGCGCCGGTTTGGGTACGGCAAAGAATGCGGGGCGATGGAGATGGCCGGCAAGAGCGCGCGTGAACTGGGCGTTGGTGATGGGATTGGGGGCGGTAAAGTTGAACGGGCCGCTGGCGGTGGGGGATTCAAGCAGGTAGAAGATGGCGGCGAGCAGGTCATCGAGGGCGATCCAGCTCATGAATTGGCGGCCATCGCCGAGCCTGCCGCCGAGTCCCATGCGGAAGATGGGGAGAAGGCGCGCTAGTGCGCCAGGGCCGGCGGTGAGGATCATTCCAAAGCGCAGGTAGAGGACGCGAATGCCCGCTTCCACGGCAGGCTGGGCGGCGGCCTCCCATTGCTGGCACAGATTGGCGAGGAAGCCCTTGCCGGGGGCCGATGTTTCGTCGAGCAGCTCGTCGCCGCGGTTGCCGTAAATGCCCACGGCAGAGGCCATCAGGAGCATCTTTGGCGGATTACGCAGGCCAGCTAACGCAGTGGCCAGGGCGTGGGTGGAATCGATGCGGCTGGAAGTCAGCTCGCGCTTATAGTCCGGTGTCCAGCGATGCGCGGCCAGGTTCGCGCCGGAGAGATGAATGGCCGCGTTGAGGCCCTCAAGTGCTTCAACATGAGCGATTGCGGGCGATGATGCGGGATTCCACTGGAGCTGGTTGGGAGCTTCAGGATTACGGCGCACCAGTTGAAGCACATTGAAGTGCTTCTGGGCCATGGAGTTCCTGAGCGCATCGCCGACCATGCCGGAAGCGCCCGAGATAAGAATCCGGGGAGGTGGGGAAAGTGGCTGCACAGGCCCTACGTTGCTTTCCTCCTGATGAATACAATATCCGCGAAAACCGGAACTGGTTTGGCGCGGCACAAATTTTTTTTGATCTGGACAATAATTTGCAACGGAGTGCATCCTATTTTAGAGCCTTATAGGAGACACCGCATGACAAATCCGGTGGACGTAACCAGCGAAGAAACCCAAAAAACGCAGGCCGACCCGGAGACCGCCGAGCGGTTTATTGCGGAGAAGCGGATCGGCGAGCGAATCCGGCGGCTGCGGCTCAAGAAGTCAATGGGCCTGGTGGAGCTGGGCAAGCATACCGGCCTTTCCGCAAGCTTTCTTTCGCAGCTTGAAACCGGACGCGTGGTGCCGACGCTGCGCAACCTGGCGCGCATTGCCATGGTGTTCTCAAAAGATCTGTCTTATTTCTTCGAGTCTGAGCCGACGGCGATGTTTCGCATCCACCGGCAGAAGGACCGGGTGCGGTTGCCGCAGACCGGCGTTGAGCCGCCCACCTACTTTTTCGAGAGCCTTGGCTACATGGTTCCCGACCGGCACATGGACCCGTACTTTGCCGAGTTTGTTCCGCTGGCCGGAGCACCCGAGCCGAAGGCGCACATGCACCCCGGCTACGAGTTTCTTTACATGCTTGACGGCGAACTGGAGCTGCGCCACGGCGACCACGAATGTACGCTCGAGACGGGCGATTCGGTGTACTTTGACTCGGGAACGCCTCACTCCTACGAGTGCAAAGGCAAGCGGCCGGCACGGGTAATTATTGTCACCATGCACCAGCCACCGGCGATGGTTCCACTGCGCGCGGCGAGCGCCCCAGCGCCCCGGCCTGGGCTTGCGGCAGCCAAAAGCGCGGCTGCGGACGAGAAGCTGGCCGGGGGTTTCTAGCGCTTACTTGCTTGAGCCGGCACCTTCGGCCGGCAAAAACTGATAGCTCACAAAGGTCAGACGCTTGGAGTCGGGCGACCAGTTGGGCACGTTCATTGAGCCGTCGCCGCCCACAAGATGAACGAGCGTGCGGATCTTTCCGTCTTGCGGCGTGAGAATGCGCAGTGCGATGTCTTTGTTCGCGGCATGTGTGGTCACGCTCGGGTCGTACGAGATAAAGACGATGGACTTGCCATCGGGCGAGGGATGCGCTGTCCAGTTCTTGAAGTTGTCAAAGGTGATCTGCTCCGGCTGCGTGCCGTCGGGCTTCATGCGGGCAAGCTGCATTCCGCCCCATCGATCGGTATTGAAGTAGATGTATTTGCCGTCGGGCGAGTAGTCGGGATCGTCGCTGACGCCCGCGCCCGTGGTGAGGCGGGTTTCAGGGCCGCCGTCAACGGAGATGGAGAAGATGTCGAGCGAGCCGTTGGGGCCTCCGCGTGTGAAGAGGATGGTTTTGCCATCCGGCGACCAGCTATGGAAATAGGCCGTGTTCTGGGTGAGCAGCCGCGCCGCGCCGCCGCCTGCGGGAACAATGAACACCTGCCGGTCAGGATGGCCAGGCGAGGCGCAACTGACGGCGAACCATTTTCCGTCAGGCGAAAAGCCGTGGCTGCCGGAGCAATCGCTGGTGTTGCCGGTATCCATGGGCACAGGCTCGCCGCCAGTGACGGGAACCGTGTAGATGCGACCGTTCTGGGTGAATGTGAGCGAGTTGCCGTCGCGCGACCAGTTGGGCGCCTGAATACGTGCTGGCGCAAAGTAGACGATGGTGGAGCGGCGGTAGTCCTCGGCTATGGAGATGGCCTGCAGCGAGGCGTAGAGCGTGGTTTGCGCGGGCTGTGACGGCGCGGTGAGTTCGGTCAGCTCAAGATTTGAGAAGACAGCCTTCTCCGCGAACGTGGGATTGTGCGAGCAGAGACCGATGCCCACGTAGAACGGCCCATCGAAATGGAGCTTGATGGTAGCGCCAACGGGGTGCGGCGGCTCGCCGTGGCTGGAGACGTACATTGTGATGACGTCGCCGCGCTTTTCAAGGCGCAGACGCCGGGGCGCCACGATGGTGGTTTCAGCGCTGAGAGTGTTATCGCCTTTGGCAGGGCGGTATTGCAGCGCGGCCAGACCTGAGCCGTGCAGCGCAACGTCGGCATAAGCGCCATCGGCGTCGAGGGTCTGGCGGAACATGAGAACGGCCTTGCGGAACTGATGGTGATCGCCGGTCTTGTTGGGGAAATCGATGTCGGCAGTGAGCGCAACGTCGCCGGAGACCTGCTTCCACGCAAAGTGAAATCCGTCTTTCTTTGCCCACAGATCGTCGCCCGCAGCAGTCATGGTGTAAGCGCCGTTGGCCGCAGAGTAGACGAGCGAGCTGGGACGCGCGATGGAGCCAATGTCCGACTGCCCTTGAAAGATGCCGGTGGCAGCAGGAGCCTGCGCGGAAAGATGAAGACAGAAAAGCGCGAACAAGGGCGCGGCAAGAGTGCGCGTGAAGCCTGAAGACATGGGGTTCCTCCGCTGGTAATGGGAGCAATGCGATCTGCACGAAGCTGTTGGGTTTTGTTCCCAGGCAGCAACGATAGGTTGGCGATGGCGGGTTGTCAATTGGAGCGGCAGGCCGTTGGAGCGCAGGTGGAGATTCAAATTGCGTGTCGAGGGAGGGCAGCTCAGGCTTGCTGGCGCAGCGTGAACACGGAGATCTCCGGCGGGCAATCCAAGCGGAACGGGATGCCGATGGTACCCAGGCCGCGGTTGACGTAGAGCTGCATTGCATCGAGCCGGTACCAGCCCTTGGAGTACTTCCTCGCCATAGTGGGCAGCACCAGCGGGCCGATGAACGGCAAGCGAACCTGGCCGCCATGGGAGTGGCCGCTGAGCATGAGAGCCACCGACTGGCCGGCGGGATGCGCCAGCACGCGGTCGGCATAGTCCGGGGCGTGGCTGAGAAGCACGACGGGCTGGCTGGGCAGGTTGCGGATGGAGGGCGGAATAGCGAGATCGAGATCGGGGTGGCCGACCAGCGGATCGTCGACACCGGCCAGCCAAAGCGTGCTGCCGGCGCGCTGAAGCGGCACGCACTGGTTCCTGAGCACGATAGTGCCGAACTCGGTAAGTGCGTCCGTGACCAGCTTGGTCCCGACGCCGACATCGTGATTGCCGAGGATGGCGTAGCGCTCGGTGCACTCCAGACTGTTGAGCATGACGGCGCAGTGGTGCACCGGGAAGTTGTGAAACATCTTTGACCAGTGACCGGCCGTGACGTAGTCGCCGGTGAGGAAGACGGCATCGGGCTTGAGCTCGTTGATGCGTTCAACGGCGCGGCGCAGAAACGACGGCTCAGTGAAGTTGTCGAGATGAATGTCGCTTAACTGGACGACACGCATACCCGCAAACGCCTGGGGAAGGCCGCGCAGGAAGACCTCGTGCTCGGTCACCTCGATCCAGTGGCGCTCGATCTCGCCCGAATAGACGAGCAGGCCGGCGAGGCTCGCGAGTCCGGTCGCGAGAAAGCGGCGGCGGCTTATGAATTTGGTGGGGGAAGAGAGCGACAAAGCCATACTCAGCTTCATTCTACCGGGAATTGCCAAGGAAAGCAGGGCGGGGCTGTTGACTAATCCTTAACGCCGTCGAAATACGCGGCAACCTGGTCCCAGTCGTTCACGCGGATGAAGCCGGTTGCGGTCAAGTTATGCGGAGCGGTAAAGAGCAAGCCCTGGCCTTCGAACAGGTTCAGATTGCGGGGCTGGTCGTCGATGAGGTAATCGGCGCGGAGGATGGACTTGTCGCCGCAGAAGACGTAATGCCGGGGCGGAATGAAGGGAAAGTGCCGCTGCAGCCAGCGGTATTTGGGGCCGAGCGAGTTGGGTACGGACATGGCCTGGGTGGCGATGAATATCTCAAAGCGGGCGGAGAGATCCTCAAGAACCTGTTGCGCGCCGGGCATGAGTTCCAGAACCTCGAAGAAATCTTCGGCGTCGAGAAAGGCGCGGAGCTGCTGCTGGCGCTCGGCGGGCGTCGCTTCCCAAAGGCCTTTGCCGGCCAGGTCGGCGGTGGTCACTTCTTCGTCGAAGGTCTGGTTATAGCGGCGCAGATGTTCGGCGAGCGTATCCGCCATCACCTCGTCCATATCGACACAGATTCGCTTCACTTGAAGCTCCTGAAGGACGTTTGCGGCGTCCAGATCCTGTTCTGAAGTTAGCAGGAGGGGGCGGGCCGGTTCCAGAGCGTG
>CAYZVG010000004.1:10787-25374 GCA_964481595.1 uncultured Occallatibacter sp.
GATCTGTTTTTTGCCTTTCGATACAAAAAGAGTTTTTCCGCAGCCTGTTAAACCCCGGCGGGGTGGGATTTGCGCGGTGCGCGGCCTGCGCCGGGAACGGCCTCAGGCTGCGGCGCTTTGGGCGCGGGGGCCATCGCCGGGTCCCAGTAGAGAATGCGTCCGCAACTATCGCAGGGAATGAGCTGCTCTTCGCGGAGCTGGTTCCAGGTTTGCGGGCGAATGCCCATGCGGCAGCCGGAGCACTGCTGATTGACGGCGAGCGCCAACCCAGTGCCGCGAGCCGTGGAGATGCGGTCAAAACGGGCGAGCCACTCGGGATCGATAAGGGGACGCAGGGTCTCTCGCTCCGCGGTCTTCGTCGCCAAATCGTCTTTCGACTGCTGCAAACGGGCGTGAACGCGGGCGGTGGTCTTTTCAAGAGCTCCGGCCAGCACTTCAACCTGGGCGCGGGCCTGAGAGAGCTCAGTCTCCTGCGCCTCAGAGCGCTCAAGGCTTGAGAAAGCCTCGTTCTCAAGACGGTCGGCCTCGGCGGCTTCAAACTGGATTTCGTGCTCGATTGCGCCGGCCTGCGCAGGAGTGGTTACGGTGTCGAGCTGGGTGCGGAAGCGCTCCAGCTTCTTGCGGTGTTCGGCGATCTCCCGTTCGAGCTTGGTGCGGAGAGAGTCCTCGCGGCTGAGAGCGGCAGAGGCATCGGAGGCCAGACGCTGCGCGGCGGAGAGAGCGGCCCGGGTCTGGGCGATTTCGGCGGGCAAGGCGCGCATCTCCTGTGTGAGGCGAGTTCGCTCGATTTCGACGGCCTGGAGCTTTACGAGGTTTTCAATCAACACTTGCATCTGTGCCAAGCAGGATACGGCATTTGGGCATCGTTCCCAAAACGCACTGCGTCAAACCCAATGAAAGCCGGGCTGCGAGAATGGGAGCCAGAGGAGGGCGGCATTGGCGAAGGCGCAGAACAACCGCAGGCGCTGGCGCGGTTGGCTCAAAGGGATTGCGATTGCATTTGTGGCCGCTCTGGCGGTGCTGACGGCGGCTGTGCTGGTGCTGGCGCACCGCGCCGAGCCCCTGCTGCGCGGGCAGATTGTGCAAGCGCTCGCAGATCATTTTCATGCCCGCGTGGAACTGGACAGCTTTCACCTGAAGTTGCGCAACGGCTTGTGGGCCGAGGGCAGAGGGCTGCGCATCTGGCCACCGGCGCAGGTAGCCGGGGTGGCAATTCCCGGCAATGCAGTTTCCGGCTCTGGCACTGCCGAACTGCCGGCTGGCGGAAAGCCTCTGATCGAGGTGGCAGATTTCAAGTTTCATGCGCCGCTTCACTACAACCCGTCCGAGCCGATTCACATTTCAGTGGTGGAAATCTCCGGGCTGGATGTGGACGTGCCGCCGCGCCCGCACTTTGAGCATAGCCTTGCCGATTTACCCGCGAATGGAGCCGCGCTGCCGGACGCGGGAAAGAGCGCGCTGGCGTTGTTGCATTTCGACATTGCCAGCCTGGAGTGCACGAACGCGCGCTTGACCATTGAGACCAGCAAGCCGGGCAAAATGCCGCTGGTGTTTGCCATCGCACACCTGGCGATCAAGGGATTCGATCCAAGATTCGGACCTGGCCGGGCGATGCAGTTTGCCGCTGAGCTGACCAATCCGCGACCGCAAGGGACGATCCACACTAGCGGAAGCTTTGGACCGTGGCTGGTGTCCGACCCCGGCGAGAGTCCTGTGGAGGGCAAGTACGACTTTGAGCACGCCGACCTGAGCAGCTTCAAAGGGATTGCGGGAATCCTCAACTCGACCGGGCAGTTCAAAGGGACGCTGCGCAACATCGAGGTGAATGGAGCGACGGATACGCCGGACTTCCGGCTGACGCACTTTGGAACGGCCTTGCCGCTGCACACGAACTTTCATGCGCTGGTGGACGGGACCAACGGAGACACACACCTGAATCAGGTGGAAGCGACACTGGAGCGCTCGCACTTTTGGGTGGAGGGGCAGATTGTGCGCGTGGCGGCTGCGCCGGGTCACGCGGGCGGACACGATATCGACTTGAACTTGAATGTGGATCGCGGCAGGATGGAAGACTTTCTGCGCCTCACTGCCCGCTCCGGCAAGCCGCTGCTTACCGGCGCGCTCACGATGAAGGCGGCGCTGGAGATTCCGCCGGGCGCGGAGCCGGTGGAGAAGCGGCTGAGGATCAAAGGCGCCTTTGCTCTGGACGATGCGCAGTTTACCAGCGCGAAGATCCAGGACCGCATTGGCGAGCTAAGCGCCCGCGGACAAGGCGAACCGAAGGATGCAAAAAACGGCGGCAGCGCGAATGTCCGCTCGGCAATGCACGGGGATTTCCAGATGGCGGAGGCGGTCATTACGCTGCCGGCGCTCACATATACGGTGCCGGGCGCGGAAATTGACCTCAAGGGAACTTATGGCGTTGAAGGTGGAACGCTGAACTTTCGCGGGACAGCGAAGCTGCAGGCGACCGTGTCTGCCATGGTGGGCGGATGGAAGGGCATGTTGATAAAGCCGCTGGACCGCTATTTTAAGAAAGACGGAGCGGGCACGGCGCTGCCGATTCACATTGACGGAACGCGCGCGGATCCGCGATTTGGAGTGGATTTCGGACGAATCAAGACGACATCTCCGGAGCGCCCGGATGAAGCCAGGTGAAGGGCGCCGATCGAGCCGGCCGACTGCGTGGCAGCGGCGGCATAACGCCGAAGTGCAATGGCATTTGCCGCAGCCACGTGTAACATCGCAATCAAACGCCCGTCTATATAGACAACGGGAGAGCTGCGCCGCATAGAGACTTGCCAGTAGAAATAGGGTTTGAGAAGAGCAGAGGGCAATCCTGAACAGACAAAATTCAAACCTGGGGCGTGTGCCGGACGACCGCCGCCGCAATGCGACATTCAGCCTGATATTGATTCTCCTGGCGCTGCTTGGCGGTGGAGCGCCTCTCTGCGCCCAGGTAAACGCGGGCCAGGCGACCGCTCCCGGCAGCGGCGCAGGATCTGCGGCGAGCATTCATGGCGTGGTCACCAGCAAAGATGGAGAGCTGTATCAGGGCGTCCGCGTAACGCTCGCCGCCGATGCTCAACATGCAACCGCGGAACGGGCGGTGACTACCGACAGCGATGGCGTGTTCAACTTCGCCGGAGTCTTAGCAGGCGCATTCAAACTAACCTTCTGGGCAAATGGATTTGGACTGAAGACGGTGGAGGGCAGGCTCGATCCCGGCCAGAGTTACGATGCGCAAACGGTGGTGCTGCCGGTAACGCTGACCACAAACGTGGTGGTAAGAGCGCCGCAAGCAGACATCGCGCTGGAGCAGGTGAACCTGGAAGAAAAGCAGCGCGTGCTGGGAGTGATTCCGAACTACTACGTGACTTACGTGCCCGACGCTCCGCCGCTCACGGCGCGGCAGAAATATGGAATGGCCTGGAAGACCTCGATCGATCCTGTGACGTGGCTGGTGACAGGCGCAATCGCCGGCGTGCAACAGGCGGACAACACCTTCAGCGGGTACGGCCAGGGGGCGCAGGGGTATGCCAAGCGCTACGCCGCAAACTATGCCGACCAGTTTATCGGCGCATTTTTGGGTGGCGCTGTTTTGCCTGTCGCGTTCAAGCAGGACCCGCGTTATTTCTACAAGGGTACGGGCACGGTGCGCTCGCGCATACTGTATGCCATTGAGGCGGCGGTGATCTGCAAGGGCGACAACGGCCACTCGCAGTTTGACTACTCGGGAATCCTGGGCAGCCTTGCGGCGGGCGGCATTTCAAACCTGTACTACCCGGCGGCCAACCGCGACGATGTGGGACTGATGTTTGAAGAAACAGGCTATGGCATTGCGGGCAGCGCGGTGGGGAACCTGTTCCAGGAGTTCGTGGTCCGCAAGCTGACTCCGAGGGTTCCGCACTACGAGCCATCCGGCAAATAGAAACCGTCCGAAACGGGGCGACCTCCTTCGCGAATCCAATCTCTGCGTCAAAATCCAAACATGAAAATCCGAAGGAGGCGTTCATCGCCTTGCCCGGTGCGTGCCGCGCATGTTTGACTGGTGTCCTGTCTGCGAAGTTCATACCAGAATTGCGGCTGTCATTCTGAACGAACGGGGCCCCGAACGCTTTTCAGTTCGGGGGTGGTGAGCGAAGAATCTGCGGTTGCATTCCACCGATTCTTACATCAACTTCGAAGACATCCAACTAATTCCCGGAAGGCGAACCGCGCATGAGCTATGTACTTGCACTGGACCAGGGGACGACCAGCTCCCGGGCAATCCTGTTTGACGAAGCGGGAACCATTGCCGCCTCGGCGCAGCACGAGTTCGAGCAGTTCTATCCGCAGCCGGGATGGGTGGAGCACGACCCGACGGAGATTCTGACCAGCCAGCTCTCCTGCGCCGTTGAAGCGCTGGTAAAGATTGGCGCGCAGCCGCGCGATGTAGCGGCCATCGGCATTACCAACCAGCGTGAGACGACGATTGTGTGGGAGCGCGCAACGGGCAAGGCGATTCATCCCGCGATTGTGTGGCAGGACCGGCGCACGGCCCCGCGCTGCAAGCAATTGGAAGAGAGCGGCGTGGGCGAGACGGTTTCGTCGCGCACAGGGCTGGTGCTGGACCCCTATTTTTCCGCGACCAAGGTGGAATGGATTCTAAACAACGTGCCGGGTGCGCGGGCGCGCGCCGAGCGCGGCGAGCTCGCCTTTGGTACGGTCGATAGCTGGCTGATCTGGCACCTGACGGGCGGACAAAAGCATGTGACCGATGTGACCAACGCGTCGCGCACGCTGCTGTTCAACATTGTGAAGGGCGAGTGGGACGAGGAGCTGCTGAAGATCTTCGGCATCCCCGAGAGTATGCTGCCGCAGGTTGCGTGGTCGAGCGAGAGAGTGGGCGAAGCGACGACTGCGCCTGGGCTGGGCGGAATTCAGATTGCAGGAATCGCAGGCGACCAGCAGGCCGCGCTCTTTGGGCAATTGTGCTGGAGCAAGGGCGAGGCAAAAAACACCTACGGGACGGGCTGTTTTCTGCTGCAGAACGTGGGTACGGAGTTTGTGCGGTCGCGGCACCGGCTCATCACCACGCTGGCGGCAAGCGCCGAGCGGCGGCTGGAGTATGCGCTCGAAGGCAGTATCTTTATCGGCGGGGCCGTGGTGCAGTGGCTGCGCGACAACATCAACCTGATCGGCGCATCGGGCGAGGTTGAGGCGCTGGCCGCATCTGTGCCGGACGCCGGCGGCGTGGTGTTTGTGCCGGCGTTTGTGGGCCTGGGCGCGCCGCACTGGGATGCGCACGCGACGGGAATGATGATCGGATTGCAGCGCGGCACCCGGCCCGGACATATTGCACGCGCGGCGCTTGAGGCGATCGCCTTCCAGGTGGCGGATGTGCTTGAAGCGGTGCAGGACGAGACGGGGACGCCGCTGCCGGCGCTGCGCGTGGATGGCGGCGCATCGGTGAACGATCTGCTGATGCAGTTCCAGGCCGACATGCTGGGCGTGCCGGTGGTGCGGCCACAGGTGACGGAGACAACGGCGCTTGGCGCGGCATATCTTGCGGGTCTGGCGACCGACTTTTGGGCGGGACCGCAAGACCTATGCGCCAGGCGGACAGGCGACACGCGCTTTGAGCCGCGGATGCCGGAAGCCGAACGGGCAGCGCGGCGCGCGCAGTGGCAGAAGGCCGTGGAACGGGCCAAGGAGTGGAGCGAGTAAGTCCCGGCGCGCGGCGCGTGCATCTATTTGTGATAGAAGAACGATAGTCGGCAAGCGAGGAGGTCGCGATGGCGGCAGGGAGCTGTAGTCATGTTGCGGAACACCTGAAGAAGGTGAAGCCGCAGAGCAAGGGATGCGAGGAGTGTTTGAAAACCGGAGACAAATGGGTGCATCTGCGCATGTGCCTGGAGTGCGGTCACGTGGGCTGCTGCGACTCCTCGCCCAACCGCCATGCGCGGGCGCATTTTCATGCGACGCAGCATCCGCTGATCCAGTCCGCCGAGCGCGGAGAAGACTGGCGCTGGTGCTATGTGGATGAAGTGTATCTGTAGCGCGCTAGCGTCCTGAGCCTAAAATCCACAACATAAACGGCGCTGTCATCCTGAGCGAACCGGGCCCCAAACGTCTCTCAGTTTGGGGGTGGTGAGTCGAAGGATCTGCGTTTGTTCTTCGTAATTTCTGGCGCGAACTTCAGGCTCACCGCGTTAGCTTAACTCGACCTCGATCTTCTTCCCCTCGGTGTCGAGCTTCTTGATCTTGAATGTGCGGATCTGGCCTGCGGCCAGCGGTTCGGGCGCGGCCGATTTCGACGGCGTGTTACCTTTCCAGCGTGCCTGCAACATCGACGTGAGCGAGGAAAGATCGGCTGTGCCTGCGGGCTTTGCCGGTTGGGCTGCGCTCCCCGCCGGCGTCGCGGCCGCAAACGTGCACACGGCACGAATGCCTTCGCCCAATTCAACCTGCGCAGTTTTCGGCGAAACCTCGACCACGCGGCCAGAGACCGTGTCACCCACTTTGCGTTCGGCAATGTACTCGTCGATGCTGGTGGGGATGAGCTGCTTCATCGAGAGCTTGATCTGGCGCTTTTCCGCATCGATGGCCAGCACCTGCGCCTGCACCACCTGCCCGGCGCGCAATGCGTCACTGGGGTGGTTCAAGCGGCGGTCGGCAACGATCTCGCTGATGTGTACCAGCCCCTCGACGCCGTCGGCAATCTGCACGAATGCGCCGAAGCTCATGAGCTTGGTGACCGGCCCCTCAATCTGCGCGCCAACAGGAAAATTGCGCTGCACTTCAACCCATGGATCGGCGAGGGTCTGTTTTAGGCCGAGCGCGATGCGCCGCTCTTCGGGCTTGACGGAGAGAATCACGGCGTCGACGCGGTCGCCTGGCTTGAGCAGGTCGCTGGGATGGCGCACCTTCTTGCTCCATGACATCTCGGAGATGTGGATGAGTCCCTCGACGCCGGGCTCGATCTCAACGAATGCACCAAAGTCCATGATGCGTGTAACCACGCCGGAGATGCGCTGGCCGGGGAGCAGGCGCGCGGGCACTGTCTCCCACGGCTCGGCCTGGAGCTGCTTGAGGCCCAGCGAGATTTTGTTGGTTTCGGAATCGATTTTGAGAATGCGGAGCTGAAGTTCCTGGCCAACGGAAACAATATCGTCAGGCTTGGCCACGCGGTTATACGCCATGTCGCCGATGTGCAGCAGGCCGTCGACTCCGCCCAGATCGACAAATGCGCCGTAGGGCATGAGGGTGCGCACGGTTCCGGTGACGGTGTCGCCTTCTTTCATGGCGGCGCGGCGGTCGGCGGAGGCGGCGCGCGCCTGCTCCTCAAGCACCACGCGGCGATCGACGACTACGTCTTCATCGGTGACATCGAGCTTGGTGATGCGGCATTCAATCTCAGTGCCCACCAGTTTTTCAAGTTCGGCGGCATCTTTGGTTCCGCTGCGGCTGGCGGGCATAAAGGCGCGCACGCCCACGTCCACCGTCAGGCCGCCTTTGATGACAGCGGTCACGGTGCCCACCACGGCCGTCTTCTCTTTGAACGCGGTTTCCAGAGCCGTCCAGTCGCGGGGCTGGGCCACCTTGAAGCGCGAAAGCTCGTAGTAGCCCTCGGGGTTGCGGCCCTTCACGGAGACGGGGAAGGCGTCGCCGGGCTTTACGCCCTCGGCGTTGTTCTCGAATCCGGAGCGAGGCAAAACACCTTCGGTTTTATAACCGATGTCGAGAAAAACCTCGTCCGCGGAGAGGGAGACAACCGTGCCCGAAAGCTGCTTTTGGCCGGAGTCGGCCTTGTGCGCATGGCTGCGTTCAAAATCGCGCAGCAGGTCGGCAAAGGATTCGGCTGGCTCTTCCGCAACGGGTTCCGCGGCAGGCGCTAGCTGGGCTGGTGGCTCGGCTGCAGGAGCGGCGGCCGGGGTCTGCACGGGTTCGGGCGTGGTTTCAAGAGAGGGCAAGGATGAGTCGATGTTTTCTTCAGTCATAGCGGCGATGCACCCATTGTTTCATAGCTGCTGGTTTTATCGCTTCTGGCGCAACTCCTGGCCTGCCGCCAGCAGGTTGGTGGACGCGGGCCGCGACGGAACGCGAGCCGCTTCGGGTAGGCTCAAGGCATGAGCATCTTCGACGAGAAGCGGGCGGAACTGGAGCACTACGAATTCATGATGGGCACGGAGCGGGGCAGGCTGGCCGTGGCGCTGGACCTGCTGACCGATTCGCTGATTATGGTGGGGCAGCATGGGGTCTATTGCGCGTCGAGCCGCAACCCTTCAAAACCGGCGTTGGATCTGCAGGCCGTTCTGGGCGGGATGGAGGGGGCCAAGCAGTTGATCCAGTCGGTGATGGAGGAGCTGCGCAAAGGCCGGGAGTGACGGCAGCTTTCAGCCATCAGCCGTCAGCTCTCAGCTTTCAGACGGCGGCTCGGATTGCTTCGGCCGGAGAAATCTGGGTCCGGCGGCTCAAAAATGCCAGATGCGGTATTCTTATAGAGCGCGCCCGTAGCTCAGCTGGATAGAGCGAATGCCTCCGGAGCATTAGGTCGGGAGTTCGAATCTCTCCGGGCGCACCATTTCCGATTTCTACCTGTAGAAAAACCCCTGAAAACTCGAGGATCGATTCATGGCAACTTTTGCGGCTGTGCGTCCTGTTTCGGCGTTTCGACTTGGTTGTTTGAGCCTTCTCCTACTGCTTTTATGCGGCTTGCCGGTCGCGGCGCAGAACGGCGCGGACGCGAAGCTGGAGTTCGTGGTGGTGCTCAGCCGGCACGGGGTGCGGCCGCCGATCGGCAACCTGCGCGTGTTCGACAAGTACTCCGCTGCGCCGTGGCCGGCGTGGGAGGTTCCGCCCGGCTACCTGACGCCGCACGGCTACGATCTGATGAAGTTGGTTGGCGCGTGGGACCGCGAACGGTTTTCTGCCGAGGGGTTGTTTGCGCCGGGCGGCTGCGGCGATGCGCGGCATGTGACGATACTCGCCGACTCCGACGAGCGCACGAGGGAAACCGGCAAGGCGCTGGCTGAGGGCATGTTTCCCGGCTGCGGAATTGAAGTTCACGCAAAGGCGGAAGGCGTGCGCGACCCGCTTTATGGACTGGCTGTGGATGTTCCCAGGGCCGATAAGGAACTGGCCACGGCCGCAGTGGCCGGGCGCGTGGGCGGCGATGCCGCTCGCGTGACGGAAGCCTATCGGCCGCAGCTTGAAGAGCTGGACCGGGTGTTGGCTGGTTGCGGACGTGCGGACGCTACGAACGCAAAGCGCATATCCATCTTCGATATCCCCGCGAAGATCGACGGAGTTTCAGATGTGTCGTGGGCCTATCGCGGCCCGCTGAGCACGGCCTCAACCATGGTGGAGAATTTTCTGTTGGAATACACCGACGGCAAGCCTGACGCCGATGTGGGCTGGGGATGCGTGGACGGAGCGAAGCTGCGTGCGCTGATGCAACTGGATACCGCGGAATGGAATCTGAACGATCACACGCCGGCAGTGACGCGCATCTATGCGGCGAATCTGCTGGACCACATTCTGCGCAGCATGGAGCAGAAGGTGAACGGCGCGGCGGTTGCCGGCGCGCTGGCCAAGCCGGACGACCGCATGTTGATTCTGGTTGGACACGACACGAACATTGTTACGGTTGCCGGTGCGCTGGGTATCGACTGGATGATCGACGGCCGCGTGGACGACACGCCGCCGGGCGGAGCGCTGCTGTTTGAGGTGTGGCGCGAGGCGGGCGGCGAGCGGCGCGTGCGTGTGGAGTACACGGCTCAAACTCTTGAACAGATGCGTCAGGCGCAGCCGCTTACGGCGGCCAATCCGCCGGCCATTGCGCCGGTGTTCATTCCCGGCTGCAGCGGCAAGGATGGCTCGTGCACGTGGGAGGGCTTCTCCGCAGCCGTGCGCCGGGCCATCGATTCCCGCTTTGTAAGCAATCAGCCGATGCTGCCGTAATGCGCCGAAGCCTTCAACGGCAGTTGTGCCGGGCGTCATTGCGTGTAGCAGGCGGCGAGCGTTTAACTCCCAAAGTGTGAAGGCGAACCAGCAGAATGCGCCCCAGATTGCGTATGGCTATACAGCGGCCGGAGTAGCGCTGGCTGTTTGCGGACTGAGCGCGGTGGTTGGGCAGATCGTGCTCATGCGGGAGCTGATTGTCGCCTTCAACGGCAACGAGATTGCGCTGGGCATGATGCTGGCCACATGGCTGCTTTGGACCGCCGTAGGCAGCAGCTTGAGTGGCGCGCTGAGTTTGGGAGCGCGACATCCGCGGCAGGCTGCTGCGGCGCTGGAATGCCTGCTGGCGCTGACTTTGCCGGCGACGATCTGGGCAGTGCGCGCGGCGAAATCCGTTTTTCAAACTGTTCCGGGCGAGCTTGCGGGACCGCTGCCCATGCTGCTGACAACGCTGGCTAGCCTGAGCGTGTATTGCGTGCTGACGGGTGCGCTGTTTGTGGTTGCTGCGCGGATGCTGGCAGATGCGGGACAACACAACGCAAATGTAGGCGCGGCCCGTGTCGCTGCGGGCCGGGCTTATCTGCTTGAGGCTTCCGGCTCCGCCGTGGGCGGGGTGCTGGCCAGCGTACTGCTGCTGCGGCTTTTTGAGTCCTTCCAGATTGCAATTCTGGTTGTGCTATTGAATCTGTGGATGGCCGCCGTGCTGCTGGCGTGGTTGCGGCGGCGCGGCGTTTTTCTGCTGGCGATTGCAGCGGTGCTTGTCGCGGTTCCGCTAGTGGGGCTGCTCGCTCCACGGCTTGAACGCGGAGCGCAAAAGCAGCTGTGGAGCGGGTTCAATCTGCTTGACTCGCGCGACACAATTTATGGCAATCTTGCGGTAACGGAAACCGGAGCAATTCGCAGCATCTATAACGACGGCGCGATCCTGGCCAACGCGCCTGACCCGGCGGCAGCCGAGGAAGCCGTGCATTACGCGCTGCTGGAGCACGCTGCACCGCACCGGGTTCTGCTGATTGGCGGAGGCGTGAACGGCGCAATCGGCGAGGCGCTGAAGCATCCGAGCATTGTTTCGCTCGACTATGTGGAGCTGGACCCCGCTCTGATCGGCATGGCGCGCACATACTTTCCCGCGCAGGCAGCGGCGTTTCACGATCCGCGCGTGCATCTTCATTTGATGGACGGGCGGCGTTCTCTGGCGGCTACGCCGGAAAAGTTCGATGCGATCCTGGTGGACATTCCCGACCCGCAGACCGCGCAGTTGAACCGCTTCTATACGGCGGAGTTCTTCAGCGCGGCGCGCCAGCATCTTGCCGCGGGCGGAGTGCTGGCGATCGAGCTGCGCTCGTCAGAAGATACGATGAGTCCCGAGCTTCAGTCGTTTCTGCGCTGCATTCGGCGAACGCTCGAAGGCGAGTTTCCGAGCGTGGTGGCCATTCCAGGCGAGACGATTCATTTCTTCGCATCGGCGCAACGCGGCGTACTGACCGGCGATCCAAATGTGCTGCTGGAGCGGCTGCGCGAGCGGCAACTGAACACGCAGTACGTGAGCCGATGGTTTATTCCCTACCGCATGTCTTCCGACCGCATGCAGCAAGTGGAGAGCCAACTGCGGCCGTTGCCTTCGACGCCGGTGAATCGCGATTTTGCGCCGGTTGCCTACTACTACAACGTTGTTTTGTGGAGCGCGCAGTTCGGCAACGCATATTCCCGTTGGTTCCAGAGGGCGGCAAGCGTCTCATTCAGCCACACGATGGGCGCGGTTGCGGTGCTGTTGCTGATGATTGTGGCGATCATGCGTTTTGCGCGCAAACGTGCGCGGCTGGCTGCCGCCGGTAGCACGGTCGCCACCGGCTTTACGGTAATGGCGCTGCAGATTCTTCTGCTGCTGGGATTCGAATCGGTGTTTGGCTACGTCTACTACCAGCTTGCGATTCTGATCGGAATGCTGATGGCCGGCATGGCCTTGGGAAGCTGGCTGGCGATAAAGTGCAGCGGGCCGGCGATGCGACAAATGGCAGCGGTGCAGTTGTTGCTTGCGGCTGCCGGGCCGCTGGTGATGGTGGTCTTGAGCTTGGCGGGCAGCGTTCATGGCGCTGCGCTCACGTGGGTAGTTGCGCAGATCGTTTTCCCCGCTGTTGCCGTGCTGGCGGGAGCGCTTGGCGGCTTTCAATTTGCGATTGCTGCGCGCGTCTTTGTTCCCCGTGTGGAGAGCCGAGCCGGCCTGGGTGCACTGTACGCGCTCGACCTGCTGGGAGGGTGCATGGGGGCTCTGGTGCTGAGCACGTACCTGATTCCCGTCTTCGGATTCTGGCGCACGGCGTGGATGTGCGTTCTTGTCAACGCCGCAGCGGTGCTTGCGGCTTTGCCTGGCGGCGCAGAATCAGAAAGCGCACTAACCTAAATTGACTATTTGTCGTGCTCGTTAAAGACTACGGCCGAGAACTTGAAGATGTCGGTGTTCTCATCTTTCCAGCAACCTGAGTTCATGCCGGCTTTGGCGCAGGTCTGCTCAAGGAACGTCGGCCGATCCCATTTCTGTTCGACGGGAACCTGCGGCAGCAGCAGACCCTCCTTATCTCCGTTCTTCATCAGCAAACCGTCGCGGCCGATTTTGATCTGTTCGATGTCGGTGACGCGGCGCATGGGCGACAGCACTGAGATTTCGTATGCAAGCTCGGGCAGCTCAGCGGCGGAGACGGGATTGAAGCGCGGATCGCGCAGCGCGGCGTAGGCAGAGGTGTCGCGCACGGTAAGGTAGAGCGGCTTGATGGGCGAGGTGTAGCCGATGCAGCCGCGCAGCGAGCCTGCCTTGGTGAGCGTGACAAAAGCGCCTGCTTCTCGGTTGAGGGTTTCATCTGTTGTTGCGGGAGCGTCCAGCAGTTTGCCTTCTTTCACCGCGTATTCAGTGGACTGGCGCGCAAGGACAAGCAGCGCGCTTTTTTCGGCGCTGGTGAGCGAGAACGGCGCTTCGTCGACGGTGGCGCTGTCGGCTTTTACAAACAGATCGGCGCTATAGCCCACCACGCGCGAGTGGTCGCCAGAGGTGTCGCCGGAGTTGGCGTACTTGAGCACTTCGGCCTTGTTTGCGCCCATGCGTTCGGCGTAGATCATGGCCGCCACAATGGGCGCGCCGCCGCAGGCCTCCCAGATGCGGGAGCCGAAGTTGCGCGACATGCTGAGGTAGTCCCAAACCGAGAGCGCGTGCAGAGTTTTGTGGTCGATGGTCTCGGCCTGCTCATAGGTGTGGTAGTGGGAGAGATCGGAGCTGGCGATGACGAGGGTTTCCTCGGGGCCGCCTTCGGATGAGATGAGCTTTTGGAGAGCGATGGCCAGGGCGCGGCTGTTCTCGTAGCTCTGGTCGCCCATGACGATGGGGACAAGCTTGAAGTTGCCGAGGACTTTTTGCAGCCAGGGCAACTGGTCCTCGACCGCATGCTCGCTGCCGGCGGAGGTGGGCGTGTGACCTGCGTAGGAGACCTGGATTGTGGGGCTCATCTTCGCAAGGCGGCGCGCAAACTCTTTGTCGATGGGAACGGAGCCGAGTGGCGTTTCATACGCATCGCCTTCAAAGACCGATGTGAAATCGAAGGATACAAAATGTGAAGGAGCGATGACGACGACGCGCGAGTACTTATGGCCCTTCAGCGACGCGTAGGTGAAGGCTGCGACCGGGCCCGAGTAGGGATAGCCGGCATGCGGCGCAACCGCGGCAATAATCTGGCCTCCGGGCGCGGGCGGCGTTGCTTTTTGCAGCATGTCGTCGACCATGGCGGAGAGTTCTTTGGGGTCGGCGGGATAGAAGGTGCCCGCAACCGCCGCCGCGCGCACCTTTTGATCGCCCGCGCCGTTCACGTGCTTGAGCGGCGCCGTAATCAGGAATGCAACCAGTGGAGCCGTAAGCCAAGCCATTTTTCCGATCCTCTCGAAAATCATTTCAGTACCTCGACGCTGTGTCCGCGGTCGTTGATCTATTGTGCGCTCAACCTGCGCCGTCAGAGGTGCCAGATTCCGGGGATTTTGTGGCGGCAGGCCGGACAGGTTCCGTCTTTGCGGATGAGCAGGCTGTCGGCGGTAAAGCCCACGCGCTCCACCAGCATTTTGCGGCACTGCGGGCAGTAGGTATTTTGCGCGGGATGTCCGGGAACGTTGCCGATGTAGACGTAGTGCAGCCCTTCGGCGTCGGCGATGGCCTTGGCGCGCTCCAGCGTGGGCACCGGCGTAATGGGCAGATTCTTGAGCAGGTACTCGGGATGGAACTGGGTGAAGTGGAGGGGAACCTCAGGCCCGAGGTTGGTTTTGACCCACTGCGCCAGCCCGCGAAACTCCGCATCGCTGTCGTTGAGCGTGGGGATGACGAGATAGACGATCTCGGTCCACTTGCCCATGGTGCGCAGCGTGACGAGCGTGTCGAGCACCGGCTTCAACTGCCCGGTGACGACCTTGGCGTAGTAAGAATCGCTAAAGGATTTGAGGTCGATCTTGACCGCATCCATTTTGCCGTATGCCTGCTTGAGCGAGTCCTGCTGCATGTAGCCGTTGGAGACGACGATGCTGCGAACGCCGGCCGCGTGCCCGGCATCTGCTGTGTCCATCAGAAACTCGCTGAAGACCACCGGCTCGCTGTAGGTGTAGGCGATGGTGG
>CAYZVG010000005.1:0-24822 GCA_964481595.1 uncultured Occallatibacter sp.
ACTCGATTGCGAGCTGGATAGCGACATCCTGATTGCGGACTTTGCCGGAGATGGCGTACTCCAGCGCGCGCCGAACGAGCGCGGGGTTCCGGAACTGGCCGAGCAGGTGAAGAGCCGTCTGCTGCGTGTCAGGCGACGTGGACGTTTCATACAAATTCTGCAACTGGTCGAAGAGTTGGGCGTCGCCGTTGCGGGCGGCGATGGCCAGCGCGGTTTGGCCGAAGGTGGGATCGATAGAGGCGGGATGGGCGATGTATTGCGCTGCGATTGCGGTTGCCTGGGCCACGACCTGAGGGTCGTTGCCGTAGTAGCCGAGACATCCGAACAGAGTTGCGCGCAAGGCGCTGCGGTTGGGCGTGTCAGAGGGCGAAGGGGGCCCGAGCCGGGCATACGTTGGCGCGAATGTGGCGCGAATCCAGGCCGAGAGCGCGGTCTTTTCTTCGGTCGTGGCGGCAATGCCATCGACGATGGAATCCGCTCCGCCGAGAACACTGTAAAGGACTGAGGCGTTGGGGTCGGCTTTGAGCGCCGCGGCAAGGTCGAGGTAATCGCCAACTGGCGCGCGGCTGGAGCGGATCTGCGCCCACTCGTTGCCGGCCAGGCTGATGCGCTCGGCGGGAGTGAGAGCGGTTTCAATGTTGGCGACGAGTGAGGCGTAGAGCTGGGGCGGATACGCGCTGCGATAGTAGCCTTTGCCGCCGGCATCGGCGAAGAATACGCTTGCCTGCGGAGGAACGCGCAATGTAGTTGTGGAGGGCGTGAGGAGCTGGCACTGCTGTGCTTGGCCTGCCTTGAAGCAAACCGGCAGCGTCCATTTCCGATTCTGGTCAGGCAGCGTGCCGCTATTTTGATAGAACCGCTTTTGCTCGACATGAACCTTGCCGTGCGACGGCTGGCCGAAGGTGAGAATGGGCACGCCGGGCTGCGAGACGAGCGACTCCATGATTTTGTCGACGGGTTTGTGACTGACGGCGGTCTGCGTGTTCCAGAAATCCTCGGCAGTGGCGTTGCCGTACTGGTGCGCCTGGAGGTAGGCGTGAATGCCTTTTTGAAAGGTGTCAGCGCCGAGGTAGTTTTCGACGGAAAGCAACACGTCACCGGCTTTTCCGTAAGAGATGCCGTCAAAAGCTTGATTGATTTCTTCGGGCGTATCGGCTTTGGCGCGAATGGGGCGCGTGGTTGGCTCAGAGTCGCCGTCGAGAGTATTGCTTTCGTCGCGGGCCACGAGCTGATCGATGTTCCACTCCGGATGCATGAGGGCGACGGCTTTGTGCTCCATCCAGGTTGCGAAGCCCTCATTGAGCCATAGATTGTCCCACCACTGCATAGTGACCAGATCGCCGAACCATTGATGCGACACCTCATGAGCAACGACGATGGCGACGTTCTGCTTCTCGTTTTCTGTTGCAGTGCGGGGATCGATGAGCAGATCGGCGTCGCGGTAAGTGATCGCGCCAAAGTTCTCCATTGCGCCGGCTTCGAAGTCAGGAAGGCCAATGAGGTCGAGCTTGGCGAGAGGGTAGGGAATTCCGAAGTACGAGTTGTAGTAGTGGAGCATGTATTTGGCGATGTCTAAGCCATAAGCGGTGAGGGCGGCCTTGTCTGGAGTGGCGCAGACGCGGATTTGAACTCCGTCCTGCTGGCCCGATGCGCATTGAAAGTCGCCGACCAGGAAGGCGACAAGATAGGTGGACATTCTGGGGGTGGTGAGGAAGCGGAGTGTGTGCTTTCCGGCGGCGGGACCGGGCGTGTCCGAGACGATTTGGCCGTTGGAGATGGCGGTATCGGAGGCGTCGACGATGAGCGTTACATCGAAGGTTGCTTTCAGGGCCGGCTCGTCGAAACAGGGAAAGGCTCGGCGCGCATCGGTTGGCTCAAACTGCGTGACGGCATAGCTGCGCTTGGCGGTCTTGGAGAGATAGAAGCCGCGCAGCTTGTTGTTGAGAATGCCGGTGTAACGAATGTCGAGCGTGGCGCGTCCTGCGGGGATGGGTTCGGCGAAGGTGAATGTGGCCTGCTCTTTGTCCTTGTCCAGGCTCACAACGGCGGTTTGCGTGCGGCCTGCAGCGCCGATGGCGACGGATTGAAACTCAATTTCGGCGGAGTTGAGTGTGATGGAGCGGGTTTGCTCTTTGATGTCTACGTCGATGGATTCAACGCCGGTGAATGCGGCGGCTTGGATGTCTGGGGTGAGGGTGAGGGCGTAGTGCTGCGGAACGACGCTCGAGGGCAGGCGCTGGGCTGTGGCTGCGGGGATTGCGAAAAAAGCCGACGCGAGTGCAAATGCGGCGATGCGTTTGAGACGCCTGAACGGGAGCGAAAAAACCATGCTGGAATTCTGTCACACCGGGGTGCGGTGTTTCTTTAAGTTCCTGGCGGAATTTGCGAAAAGCAAACGCAGGTCCTTCGACTCACCACCCCCAAACTGAAAAACGTTTGGGGCCCCGTTCGCTCAGGATGACAGCCGCGGTTATGTTTCGGATTTGTGCGGTAGCAAGGAATCGAGCATGAGCAGGCATGCGCCAACGACGACTGCGGAGTCGGCGACGTTGAAATCGGGCCAGTGGTAGGTGAAGATGTGGACCTCAATGAAGTCGACGACCGAGCCGTAGGCAATGCGGTCATGCACGTTGCCCAGAGCGCCGGCAAAGATCAGCGCGAGGGCGACGGTGGTGAGAGTGATGCGGCTGCCAAGGCGGATGAGCGCGACCAACACGGCTGTGGCAATGAGAAGCGAAATGGAGACGAGCACCCAGCGCACGGTGTGTGGTGAGGCGGAATCGGCAAACATGGAGAAGGCCGCGCCATCGTTGGTCCAATGGGTAATGCGCAGCACGCGGGGGATGACGGGGATTGCGCCACCCATGGGAATGTGTTCGCCGACCCAGATTTTGGTCCAGCGGTCGGCGGCGAAGATGGCGGCGGCGATGAGCAGAAGCCAGGGCAGGCGGCGTGGCGCGGTGAACTTCACTCGGCTGCCTCCTGTGGCTGCGGCGGTTCGATGCACATCTCCTTGAGCGCCGACTGGCAGCGGCCGCAGACATCGTGCCAGATGCCGTAGTCTGAGGTGTCGGGCATGAAGTTCCAGCAGCGGGCGCACTTGTGGCCGCTGGCGGGCAACGCCTTGATGGCAAACTCTGCGCCTTCGATTACATTGACCGCTGAGACGTTAATGATTTCTTTGAGGCCTGCGGCATGGCGCTTGAGCAGCGCAAGCTGTTCTCCGCTTGCCGTGATTACGAGCTCGGCTTCAAGCCCCTTGCCGATGCGCTTGGCCTGCCGCTCCTCTTCAAGAACGCGCAGAGCCTCGTCGCGCACGGCGAAGAGCTGCTTCCACTCTTCAAGCAGCGGGGCAGGATCTTCAGCGTAGATCTCTTCTGGCTTGGGGAAGAGAGCCAGATGCACGCTGGCTTCGCGGCCAGGGACCTGGGGCAGATACTCCCAGACCTCGTCGGCGGTGAAGCTCATGATGGGTGCAACCAGCCGGACCAGCGCCTCTGCGATACGCCACAAGACGGTCTGCGCGGAGCGGCGTTCGTGGCTCGTTGGCGCAAAGGTGTACATGCGGTCTTTGAGCACGTCGAGATAAAACGAACTCAGGTCGACGATAGCGAACTCGTTGAGGGCCTGATAGACGCGATGAAACTCGAAGTCCGCGTACCAGCCGAGGATTTTCTCAGTGAGGTCGCGGGTGCGGGCCAGCATGTAGCGGTCGAGCGGCAACAACTGCGTTGCGTCCTGGATTTGGTCGGTCTCCGGGTTAAAGCCGGAGATGTTGCCGAGCAGGAAGCGGAAGGTGTTGCGCAGCTTGCGATAAAGTTCGGCGCAGCGCTGCATCAGGTTTTCGCTTGCGGCCATGTCTTCGCGGAAGTCGACCGAAGCGACCCAGAGTCGCACGATCTCACCGCCCATGCGGTTGGCGATGTCAACGGGATCGACGCCGTTGCCGAGGGACTTGGACATGGCGCGGCCCTGTTCGTCGAGTGTCCAGCCGGCGGTGGCCACGTGGGAGTAAGGCGCGCGACCGCGCAGCGCAACGGATGTGAGCAGAGAGGAGTGGAACCAGCCGCGGTGCTGATCGCCGCCTTCAAGATAGAGGCACTCAGTGGGCTTGTCGCCGGTATGCTGCTCGAATGCTTTGTATGCGGGGCTTAGCTCGGGGTCCGATTCGCATACGGCAAACCAGCTTACGCCGGAGTCGAACCACACGTCGAGGATATCGTTTTCGCGGTGGAAGCTTTTGCCACCGCAGTGGGCGCAGGCTGCGCCAGAGGGCAGCAGAGCGTCGGCCGCAGGCGAATGCCATGCCTCAATGCCTTCGCGCTCAAACAGATCGACCACGGCGGCGTTGAGCTTGGGATCGACGATGGGTTTCTGGCATCCGTCGCAGAGATACACGGCGATGGGCACGCCCCAGATGCGCTGGCGGCTGATGCACCAGTCGGGGCGTGTGGCGATCATATTCGTGATGCGCTCTTTGCCCCAGGCCGGGTCCCAGACTACCTTGTCGATCTCCTCAATGGCGGACTGGCGGAAGGTTTTTTCCTGGTTTTGGACTGATGGTACAGGAGTGTCGAGGGAGATGAACCACTGCTCGGTGGCGCGGTAGATGACCGGGTGGTGACAGCGCCAGCAATGGGGGTACGAGTGCTCAAGCGGTGCGCCGCCAAGCAGCGCGCCTTGCTCCTCAAGGATGGCGAGGACGATGGGGTTGGCCTTCCACACGGTGAGGCCGTCAAAGGCGGGAGGCTGAACCTTGTGCCAGGCGGCGGGATCGACATGGATGTGGCCGCCTGCGTCGACGCGGCAGGTGAGGTCAAGGCCGTAGCGCTGGCCGGTGTAAAAATCGTCGGCTCCGTGGGCGGGTGCGGTATGCACTGCGCCGGTTCCGGTGTCGGCGGTGACGTAGGTGGCCAGCACGCCCAGGATGCTGCGATCGAGGAAGGGATGCTGGAAGGTGACGCGGTCAAGGACAGAGCCTTTGAAGCGCGCGATCTCAGTGGCCGGGCCCAGCTTGCAGGCGGCGACAACCTGCTCGGCCAGTGACGCGGCAACGATATACACCGGGGCGTCTTCGCCCGCAGCGAGCGCAACGTAATCGAAGTCGGGATGGAAGGCCACGGCGAGGGACGCGGGCAGGGTCCAGGGCGTGGTGGTCCAGATGATGGTGGAGACATCGCGGCCGGCGAGGGCAGGATCGATGGCTGCTGCACTCGATGTGAGCCGGTAACGGACGTAAACCGAAGGGCTGGTGTGGTTGTCGTACTCAACCTCAGCCTCGGCCAGGGCGGTGCGGTCGTGGATGCACCAGTAAACGGGCTTCAGTCCGCGATAAACAAATCCTTTTTCAAGAAAGCCGTAAAACGCCTCAAGGGTGCGGGCCTCGTAGTCGCGAGACATAGTCTTGTACGGCTTGTCCCAGCGTCCCAGGCAGCCGATGCGCTCAAACTGCGAGGTTTGCAGATCCACATACTTCTGGGCGTAGGCGCGGCAGGCCTCAAGAACCGAGGCAACCGGCATCTCAAGCTTCTTGCGGCCCAGGTGCTCGTCCACCTTGATCTCAATGGGCAGGCCGTGGCAGTCAAAGCCGGGGACGTAAGGCGCATCGTAGCCGGCCATGGTCTTTGACTTGACGACAAAGTCTTTAAGGCCCTTGTTGAGGGCGTGGCCCAGGTGGATGGGGCCATTAGCGTAGGGCGGGCCGTCGTGGAGCAGAAAGGCGGGCCGTCCCTGGCCGGCTTTGCGCAACTGCTCGTACAGGCGCATCGAAGTCCAGCGGGCCAGCCGGGTGGGTTCATTCTGGGGAAGATTCGCCTTCATCGGAAAGGCGGTTTGCGGAAGGGTGAGGGTCGCCTTCAACTCCGGCGTTACAGGCATTTCAACTCCATAAATGGTACGAACTTGTTCAATTAACAGTGTAAATGGACGGGAAAGATTTTTTGGGTAACAAACTGGGCCAAGACATCGTCTATAGCTTATGGAAGCCTTGAACAACCCGGAATATGGTTCTACGGAAACAGGGCTCTTGGAAGATGAGCGAGACGAGGCCGAGACAAGAGTCGGTGCCGTCAAGCATAATGGTGCGATGGGCATTGACCTCGGACGGATCCCTGCCGGACGAGAAACCGAACGGTCAAAGTTGCGAGAGCCAGCAGAGAACATGGCAGATACATTTGTGACACAGTCGAACTCAGGCAGCGAAGCGGCCACAGCTGAAGACCGCCAACTGGTGAATGCCCTGATGGGAGTGGCATTTGAAGAGAAGCCGATCTGGGTTGGCCTTTGGGGGAGCATCCAGGATGTCTTTTTCCCGCCCAAACTGCCGCCGCTGGAACTGACTTCGACCCCGATTCCGGTGCCTGACCGCATGGCGGTGAAGGCAAATCCCTGGGCCATCGGAATCTCAGCCTCCTTCAATATTCTTTTGCTGCTCTTTGTGCTGTTTTTTGTCGGCAAGAAGATCTTCGATGCGGCGACCAAGCAGGCAACGATCCTTAGCACTATCGACATAAGCCTGGATGCTCCCAAGGCTCCTCTCAAGAATGGCGGCGGCGGCGGCGGTGGAGATCGCAGCCTGATCGATGCCAGCAAGGGCAGACTGCCCCAAATTGAGAAGAACCCGATTGTTCCGCCCATGGTGCAGACCTTTGACAAGCCCAAGATCGCGGCTCCGGCGGCAATCGATGTTCAAAAAGACATTAAACTGCCCGATAATCCCGATTTGCCGACGATTGGCATGAAGACCGGCGTCAATGTGGTGCTCTCGAATGGAACCGGATCGGGCGCGGGCATGGGATCGGGCAGCGGCGGCGGATTGGGTTCGGGAAATGGCATCGGCTACGGTCCCGGTTCAGGATGGAATACGGGCGGTGGTCTGGCGCAGGTGGGCGGCCGCGTTTCAGCGCCGGTTCCGCTGTTTCAGCCGGAGGCGGAGTTCTCAGACGAAGCTCGTCGCGCTAAATATCAGGGCGTTGTCGTGGTCAGTTTGATCGTAGATGCGCAGGGAAATCCGCAGAATGTGCATGTGGTGCGCACACTTGGCATGGGGCTGGACGAAAAAGCCGTGGAGGCTGTTCGCAAATACAAGTTCAAGCCGGCCATGCGGGATGGAAAGACTCCGGTTGCGGTCCCTGTGCAGGTTGAGGTCAACTTCAGGCTCTACTAACCTTCAAAAAAGGATGGAATACAGGGCGAAGTGCTTGCGCACTTCGCCCTTTTGCTTTCCGCGGGAAAATCGCCGCACTTGAACGCTGAACGGCCGATGCGGTTCCTCTCGCATGAGTTTTCTGAAGTATTTCCAAGACAAAGCGCACATTGCGGGAGACCTGATTGCCCCCAGCGCGAGCGATGCACCTAAGCCCGGGTAATCACTCGGAGGTGGGATTGTGACCCAAAAGGGGATTGCCTACTGTGGATCTACGTAACTAGTTTGGTTCGCCCACGGCTTCCGGAGCAAGAGGCGGATGAGCGGGTTTGAAGAGGAGTTTATGAAATATAGACATCTGATTCTGGTTATCAGCGTCGTCCTGTTCAGCTATTCGACTCTAAGCTTTCTCTATCTCTCCACGGCCAGCGCGAAGACGCAGGTGGCTCCCGGCAAGGCAATCGACGAGCAGGTGGCGCAGTACAACCATGCCGTGAAGGCCGGGTCGCCGATGGACCGCTGTGTCCAGGCCGGCTTTGTGGCCTCCGCTTACATTCAGGCCAAAGACGATGCCAACTCCCAGGCTTGGAACGGAATCCGCAACAACGAGTGCCAGACTGCGGGCTTAACGCAATAACTAATCAGTCCCGCATATAAGCCCGCTGCAAATGTTGCGATCGCCTTGAATGAGGCGATATAGATGGCTTTGATAGGGACGCACGAAACGATGAGTATCCCGTCTCTTCTCCTTCGCCACTTATTGTTCCTGTCAAACATCAGACGACGAGCTTGCGAGCACGCGATGCTCATGGCGATCTTGAAAAAGAAGCGTCGGCAATAGAATTGGCCGACAGGGAGGTTAGTCTCCCACCTCAAAGACTAGCCGACGGGCATTTCCCACTCAATTGGTCTTCTTTCGCAGCACCATCCTTCCTGCCGGTGCGAGGCCCGTTCAGATAAATATCGAGTGCGGCCTAGTTGTGCGTTGTGATAACTTCTCATTGCTCCCAATTATCGATTGTCTGTGTTGTTCTATTGGCGTGCGACAAGTCGCTCCATGGGGCAAGTGCAGATAGAGTTTCTGACTTATGCGTGATTGGAAACGCTATCCAGAGAAGAGGTACGGAAATACTGTCATGCGTTCTGTTCGTCTTGCATTCCACTTTCTACTGAGTATTGGCTTGTTCTGTGCGGCATCGGCAATGGCCCAGGAGATTGCACCCGCCGTTAGAATTACCCAGTCGATTGATGAGCAACAATTGACAACGTTGAAGGGCACAGTAAGCCCGCTGGCCACGGCCGCCAACGACCGCGGTGCGGCTGCCGACGACCTGAAGCTGGACCGCATCAAGCTGATCTTGCGACGCAGCGCAGAACAGGAGACAGCGCTGCGCCAACGGATTGCCGAGATGCACACGCCGGGCAGCTCTCACTATCACCAGTGGCTGACGCCGGATCAGTTTGGCAAGCAGTTTGGAGCCTCAGACGAGGACATTGCGACATTACAAAACTGGCTTGCCACGCACGGATTCACTGAGGCGAAGGTGAATCCTGGGAAGCAGACCCTGGAGTTCAGCGGCAATGTAGCGCAGTTTCGCAGCACATTTCACGCGCAGATTCGTAAGTTCGAAGTGAAGGGCCAGCTTCATACCGCAATTGCGAGCGATCCGCAGATTCCTGCCGCACTGACGCCGTTGGTGGGCGGCTTTGCATCGCTGGACAATTTTCCTCTGAAGAGTCACAGCGAATACCTGGGCAAGGCCCAATATAACCCAAAGACCGACCACGCTACTGCTGACTGGACGATTGGGAGCGCCAGCACGGGCTACATCTTTGCTCTTGCGCCCCAGGACTTTTGGGTGCAGTACGATTTGAATTCGCTCTATCACGCGGGCGTGAATGGCGCGGGCCAGACGATCGCCATCGTCAACGAATCCAACATCGATGTCGCGCTGGTGAACAGCTTTCGCAGCCTCTTTGGGCTGCCCTACAATCCTCCTCAGGTTATCCTCGACGGAAACGATCCTGGCGTGGACGGCATCAACAATCCCGATGGTGGAAACGGCGCGTCAGTGGAAGCTTACCTGGACGTGGAGTGGGCAGGAGCGGTTGCGCCCAATGCCACCATCGATCTGGTGATTGGCGCTGACACGGCGCTGGAAAACGGCCTCTACCTGGCCCTTGAGCACGCGGTTTACGGCAATGTTGCGCCCATCGTCAGCCTGAGTTTTGGCGAGTGCGAAGCGCAACTTGGCAGCACGAACCAGTTCTTGAGCAGCCTTTATGAACAGGCCGCGGCGCAGGGCATTACGGTGCTGGTTTCCACCGGCGACAGCGGCTCAGCCAACTGCGACGGTTCTGGTGCGGAGTATGCAACCCTTGGCCAAGCTGTCAACGGCCTTGCTTCCACGCCATTCAACATAGCTGTAGGCGGCACCGATTTTTATTACAGCGATTACAACGCAGGTTCGAGCGCTCTGAATAGCCAGATTACATCCTATTGGAGTCTTACCCCAAGCAACAGCGCACCTGCGGTGTCGTTGCAGGGGGTTATCCCGGAGCAGCCTTGGAATAACAGCCAATACGGCCTGAATCTCGCTAATTTGTACACCGAAACAGACGGGCTTTTAACCACCATTGCAGGCGGCGGTGGCGGCGCTAGCAATAGCGCACTGTGCAGCAATAACACTTATAACTCCAGCTATGCCTGCACTGGCACCGTGAGCGGCTACGCCAAACCCGCCTGGCAGTCTGGAAGCGGCGTGCCCAGCGACGGAGTTCGCGATCTGCCCGATGTGTCTCTATTTGCCGCCAATGGATATAACTCGAGTTTCTATCCCATCTGTTACTACGACGGCGATTGCCAGCCAGTGGCGAGCGGCCAGACTGTCCAAATTACCGGCGTTGGCGGCACATCGGCCTCCACCCCGGCCTTTGCCGGCATTATGGCACTGGTGAATCAGCAGTATGGACGCCAAGGGCAGGCCGGCTACGTGCTTTATCCCCTGGCGGCCCAGTTCCCAACTTCATTCCACGATGTCACCGTGGGCAGCAATTCCGTGCCTTGCCCTACCGGCTCGACAGATTGCATCCCGGTCTCCAACGCCCTCACCATCGACAAGATTCCCGGCTATCCCGCAGGCGGGACAATTGTCGAGGGGGAGATAGGCACAGGAACCACCGCCGATTACAACGCCGGCCCCGGTTACGATCTGGCCAGCGGGCTGGGCACTATCGACGCA
The DNA here is from genome assembly GCA_964481595.1 of uncultured Occallatibacter sp. GTDB lineage: Bacteria > Acidobacteriota > Terriglobia > Terriglobales > Acidobacteriaceae > Telmatobacter. Next base: position 10,387 of record CAYZVG010000005.1, read on the forward strand.
GCCAAGCTAGTGAATAACTGGAACAAGGTTGCGTTTACTTCCACCAAGACCACTCTCACGCCGAACGAGACCACGTTTGCGCACGGAACCAAGATCAACATCAGCGGCTCAGTTACAGCAACCGGCGGAACGCCGACGGGCGACGTGGCGCTGATGACCGACAGCGATGAACCACTGCAGCAAGGGCAGACGCTGTTTACCTTAAACAATGGGTCATTTTCCGCCGACGTGAGCGGTCTGCCCGGTGGCACTTATAACATCTGGGGCCAGTATGGCGGTGATTCGGCCAATGGCATGAGCACATCCGTTCCTGTCAAGATAGACGTGAGTCCCGAGGCCAGCACTACGATCATCACCGCCGAGAATCTTGAGAGCTACTCAGGCCCGGTGTATGTTCTGTCGGGAACCACGAATGTAACTTATGGAACGGATCTGGTTTTCTATGCTCAGCCGTCTCCGAGTTCTACAAGCTCGAAGACATTTACCTTGCCCACCGGAACGGTGACATTTACCGACAATGGGACAGCCATTGCGACAGTTGCGCTGAACTCCAATGGCCTGGCCGAACTCGATGCGCCATGGAGCCTGGGGAACCACTCGGTAATTGCGAGTTACTCGGGCGATCAGAGTTATAGCGCGTCCAACTCCGGCACGTTCACATTCGGCATCGTTAAGCAGACGGCGACGCTTGGCTTTTCCGAGGAATCGCCCGCAGGGCCGCCGGATCCAGGCTCTGGAATGGGGACAGCGCATCTCACCATTCAAGCAGTCGGCAGCGCTTTCAATTCGAATCTGAACACGGCGCAACCGACCGGCACCGTCACTATCAGCAGTTCTCCTGCGGCGATTACCGGATCGGCTGCTTTGATTCCATCGATTGGTCAGAGCGTGGCCAACTTCTTCATACAGGCACCTCCCGGAAGCTATAGTGTGACGGTCAGCTACAGCGGGGATGCAAACTACAGCGCCACAACGCAGACAGTGACGCCATCAGGAAATCCGATTACGATTTCAGCTCCGGGCGCACTGCTGGCCAGCACTACGAACGTGACGGCCTCCGGCAGCATCTCGCCCACCACATTCATCACTGTCAGCGGCACGGTTACCGGCCAAAATGGGTCACCAGCGCCAACCGGACTGGTATTCGTAATCGACGCAGGAATTACCTTTTCCGATTATTTGCTGGTGCCAGGTCCAGGCGACGTCTCGACCTTTTCTTTTGTTCTGAACAGCCAGAAACTATCGGCGGGAAACAATTTCTTGACCTTTGTGTACGCTGGCGACACGGTGTACAACGCCTCCTTATTCGCACTGGCTAATCCGATTACGAATCCTCTGTCCGACTTCACCATGACACCGAATTCGAGCATTGTTCCCTTGGCTGCAGGCGGCAGTGCGGCAGAAACCATCAATCTGGCTTCAGTCAACGGCTTCAGCGGTGCGATCGCACTTACCTGCACTGCGCCTTCGGGCATCACCTGCACAATCCCGTCGACGGTTAGCCTGGTCAGCGCAGGAACCGCAACAGCGTCGGCGACCATTGGCGCATCGTCGATTACGTCTCCGGGAAGCTATAACGTGCAGATTGTGGGCACGGATTCGACGGGGCAATTCGTGCATTCCATCGGGCTGACGGCGCGGGTCGGCACTGCCGGGTCAGCAGGCTTTAGGCTTTCGAATAGCGGCAACATAAGCGTGAATGCCGGCGACACCTCCAATGACTGGTCCACCCTCATGCTCACTTCGGCGAATGGCTTCAGCGGTGCAGTTGCGCTGAGTTGCGCGGTGACCACGAGTATTTCCACTCCGAGCGATCCTCCCACTTGCATCCTTTCTGTCCCGTCTGTTTCGGTTAGCAGCGCCATATCGCCAACGGTTGTGCTGGTAGTGCGGTCGACCGCGGCAACCAACTCAGTCCGGAACTTGCTGCCGGCGTTTTTCTGGCCTTCTACGGGCGGAACGGCATTGGCCCTTCTGCTGTTTTTCCGTGTACCCAGGCGGAGGGGCTGGCTGGCTGCGCTCGGGGCGGCGTTGCTCTTGGCGGTCTCCATTGCCTGCGTGGGATGCGGTGGCAGCAGCGGAAGCAGCAGCAACGGCGGTGGCACACCCGGCACAACGGCAGGGACTTATACCGTCACCGTGACCGGCACCGCTGGAAGCCTGGTGCAAACGACCGCGGTCACTGTAAATGTGAAGTAGGAATCTTCCGGAAAGGCCGGGGGCTTCCAGTGCTTAGTGAAACCTGGTAACGGGTCTGGTTTACAGGAGCGGGTCGGGAGAATCTGTTTGCTGCGGAATCGGGCGAAGACGGTGCAGATTTACGCGCACGCCAGAATTGCGCGCAAAAAAACGAAAGCGGCCAATTGGCCGCACATTATGAATGACATTTGGTTTAAGTGGTGCGCCCGGAGAGATTCGAACTCCCGACCTACTGATTCGTAGTCAGTCGCTCTATCCAGCTGAGCTACGGGCGCACACATGTGGTTCCTGGCAGAACCTCAATCAGATTATCAAGGATTGCGCGGCCACGCAATGCGACGTCAGGCGGCAGGGGCCGGAGCGGGCGCTGGCTGCGGCGGAAGGAGGGTCAGTTCTTCCTCGATCTGCAGGCCGGTGAGCCTGACCAGCCTGGCAACGGCTGCAGCGTTGAGCCGGGTTGCATCGAACTCGACGCGCAATTGGCTGGTGGCGGAGTCGATTGCAATACGGCGGATGCCGTACACATCGCGCATGTTGGCCAGCGCGAAGGCCACAGCCTCAGTGGGTGGCGCGGCGAAGCGGTAGAGGATCTCAACCGTGGTCATAGAAAAATGATAGCAAGAGCGGGGACTTCGCGGCAGGATCGCAGGCCGCATTCGTGTTGCCGATGTGCACAGCCGTGGTGCTCAATCTGCAGTGTGCGCGGTCTACAGCGATTTGAGATAGGCGCGGATTTCCGGGTCGGACCAATCCTGCATGCCGATGTACTTGCTGCGGATGACACCGTTGCGGTCGATGACGTAGGTCTCAGGCCACATGTCGGTGTGGAAGAGCTTGGGCGCCGACTGCGAGGGATCGCGGACGGTGGTGAAGTCCACGTGGTGGCGAGCGATAAAGCGGGTGTAGGCGTCGGCGTCCTCGTCGATGCTCACTCCGAGAATGACGAGATCCGGCTGATCGTGGTGGAGCTGCAGCAGGGATGGCAGCTCGACGACGCAGGGCTGGCACCAGGTGGCCCAGAAGTTGAGCAGCACAACCTTGCCGCGATAGTCGGCAAGATGCACGGAACTGGTGCCGTCTGAGACGGTGAAGTCAGGGGCGGGCTTGTTGGTTTGGGCGGGATGAGCGCCGCGGTTGCAGGCTGAAACAAACGCCAGCGCCAGAAGAAGAGGAAGAATGGAAAATCCACGAGGAAACCGCACACACTTATAATACGGATCGACGGGGCTGGAACGAAAGGCGCTCAACGATGGCGAAAGACCGAGGCAATTCCGATAGCTTGCCGGGGGCGAGCGGGTTTAAGCCGGTACTGGGCCTGAGCGATGAGCCTGAAGGCGGGGCCGGACCGAAGGATTGGCGCGATTGGGCAGGTAAAACCCTAGGCGGAACGGTGTTCGATCAACCGGAGCCGGCGGAACTGATCGAGCTGACGGTGATTGTGCCGGCGCGCAACGAAGAGGATTGCCTGGGAGCGTGCCTGCAGTCGCTGGTGAGCCAGTCGGAGAGCATCTTCGAGCTGGGGCTGGAGTGGGAGCTGATCGTGGTGGATGATCGATCGAGCGACAGAACGGCGGAGATTGCGCGCAGCTTTGCCGGGGTCACGGTGTTGCAGTCTGCAACGCTGGAAGCGGGCTGGACAGGGAAGGCGAACGCCATTGCCACGGCGGCAAAACGGGCCAGGGGACGTTGGCTGCTGTTTACCGACGCCGATACGATTCACGAACCTGGCGATCTGCGGCGCGCGCTGCATGAGGCCGAGCGCTACAAGGCGGGAGTGCTGAGCTACTCACCGCGGCAGATTGTCCATGGACTGGTTCAGCGTTCGCTAATGCCGTTGATCTTTGCCGAGCTGGCGCTGGCGTATCCGCCGGCCAAGGTCTCCGATCCGGCTGCGCGGATTGCCGCGGCCAACGGGCAGTTCTTGCTGGTGGAACGGGAGGCATACCGGCGGCTAGGTGGCCACGCGAGCGTTGCCGGTGATGTGCTGGAAGACGTGGCGCTGGCGTATGTGGCCAAGCGGCGCAAGGTGGGGCTGCGTTTCCGCTATGCGGAAGACGCAGTGTCAGCGCAGATGTATCGGACGACGGCGGCGATGGTGGAAGGCTGGACCAAGAATCTGGCGCTGCTATTTCACAACACTCTGGCCACAGCGCTGTGGAAGGGGCTGGATTTTCTGCTGCTGTTTGGCTTGCCGATTCTGGTCGTCGAGTTGTGGCCGGCGCGGTTTGGCGTGCGTTCACTGCAGTGGCTGGGAGCGGGATGGGTTCTGGCGATACTGTGGATTCGCACGCTGGTGCGGTTTTATGCGCGGGTGGCCAAGTCCAACTTCGGGCTAGTGGATTGCGCCATTTCGCCGCTGGGCCTGCCCTTGTTTATCGCGCTGCTTTACCGGAGCTGGTTTCAGCATCGGGTTCTGAAGCAGGTAAGCTGGAAGGGACGCAGCTACAAGGCTTAGGGCGTCCCGCTTGCGATAGTGAATCAAAGCAATACTTTGCGGCATCTTTCCTGGAAAGAGGTTAAGATGATTTTCTTGACGCGGCGGGCTACTTTCTCTGCGGCGCACTACTACTGGCGAGACGAGTGGACAGCGGAGAAGAATGAGCAGGTGTTTGGCCGCTGCGCCAACCGGAACGGTCACGGCCACAACTACACGCTCGAGGTGACGGTGGCCGGAGAGACAGACCCGGTGACAGGATTTGTGGTCGATCTAAAGTGGCTGAAGGACGTGATAGAGCAGAACGTTCTGTCTGCCTTTGATCATCGGCACCTGAATCTGGAGACGCCGGAGTTTGCCGAGGGCAAGGCGATTCCCACCACCGAGAACATTGCGATAGCAAGCTGGAAGCGGTTGGAGCCGGCGATTGCAGCGGCCGGCGGAGCCAGGCTGGCCTGCGTGCGCGTGTATGAGACGCCGGAGATTTTTGCCGAATACGTAGGTGGAGCATGAGCGACAAAGCTTACTTTGGACGCCGCTACACGCTGAGCGCCAGCCATCGTCTGCATGCCGATACGCTTACAGTAGAGGCGAACCAGGCGGCGTATGGCAAATGCAACAACCCGCATGGGCATGGGCACAACTACGTTTTGGAAGTGCTGGTGGGCGGCCCGGTGGACGCGGAGACGGGCATGGTGCTGAACCTGGCGGATCTGGATGAAGTAGTGCGAAAAAGGGTGACAGATCGCTTTGATCACGCCAATCTGAATCTCGACCCGCTGTTTGCGAATCGCGTGCCGACGACTGAGAATCTATGTAGAGCGGTATATGGTCTTTTGAAAGACGCGCTGCCAGCCGGCAAACTGGAGTATGTGCGCGTGGAAGAGACTGAGAACAACTTTTTTGAGTGCTATGGCCCGGATGAAGAGCAGGCAGCATAGCGGCAGAGGCCGGATGCGGCCGGGCAATCCATAACAGATTGAGGCAAGGGCCCCGTTCCCCCGGGGTTGGAGGGTGAGAGAGTATGGCGCAGCCAATCGCAGTGAGCAAGCCGATTCGCCGGGTATTGGAGACTAACGAAGGCCTGAGCGAGGTGAGCACTCAGGAGATGTACCACGAAATTCTTTCCCGCCTTGGCGAAGACCCGGAGCGCGATGGACTGCAGATGACGCCTGCGCGCGTCGAGAAGTCGATGGCCTTTTTGACGAAGGGGTACGTCGAGGACCCGAACCGCATTCTTCGCGGAGCGCTGTTCGATGTGGATTACGACGAGATGGTGATCGTGAAGGACATCGAGATGTTCTCGCTGTGTGAGCATCACATGCTGCCGTTTTTCGGCAAGGTGCACGTGGCCTACATTCCCAAAGGCAAGGTGATCGGCCTCAGCAAGATTCCGCGGCTGGTGGAGGTGTTTGCGCGGCGGCTGCAGGTGCAGGAGCGGCTGACGCGGCAGATTGCCGATGCGATACAGGATGCGATTGCCCCGCAGGGAGTTGGCGTTGTGATTGAGGCACGGCACCTGTGCATGATGATGCGCGGCATCGAGAAGCAGCACTCGTCCACCGTGACATCGGCCATGGTGGGTTGCTTCAGGCAAAAGGAAACGCGCACGGAGTTTCTGTCGCTGGTGCGGCAGCCGTCAACGGGCATTGTTTAAGACAGCCTGCGGATTGTCAGCGCTGAAACGCTGAATATTCTCAAGGCTCGGTGATTCCCGTGCCATGCGCGCCCAGGTACTGCGTTCGCAGCGACTGGGCCGCATGAATCGCGCGCACGAACTTGAGTTTCTGCGTCTCCGCGATCACCTTCAACGCGTCGCGGTCGCGAATAGGGTCGAGCACCTTGCGCGCAAACCGCTCCAGCTCATGCCAGTCGTGCCATTCGCCGATTCTGGACTTCACCTTGTCGAGAGCTTTCACGATCGAAGGGTCAGCGTTCTGCGCCAACTGCAGAATGTAGCCGAGCTCTTTTACGTGGACGCGGAAGGCATGAAGATTCTCGCCATCGAATGCGGGCCAGCGGCTTAACTGCTCGGCAATTCTGCTGGCGGGGCCGGCCTGGGGCGAGTCTACCCTCAACTCGCCTTCAATCCTTTTTGAGAATCGCTTCAGGCGGCGGCGGACCTCTTTGCGGCGGCGACGCAGCTTGACGAGCAGCTTGCCGGCCGCCTGGATGCGCAGAAAGATCAGGTGCTCCACCAGCTTTTCAAGCGAGCTGCGGCGGCAATGGCCGACCAGCGCGAGCGCTTCATTTGCCAGCACGTCGAAGTTGCGCACTTCGCCTGCTGCCTTGCGCAATGGCTTGAGAGCTTTCAGCAGCCGCTGTGCGTTCGGGCTGTCATCGGGGACCAGCGCGGCGGAGATGGCTGCAATGCGGCGTGCGCGCGTCCGCAGGCTGTGGACATCTTTCTCGGGCGCGTCGCTGGGCAGGTGCTTGAGCGATTTGCGTAGTTCGCGAATCGGTCTTCTCACGCTGCCGGGATCAATAGACATTATGGTTTGAGCATAGGGTGCGCACACCACGATTGGCAACGTGTGCGGAATTGGCAACGGATGCGCGATGGACGCCGCACGCTCGCGGCTGCACCGGGCTTGAAGCAGCGATAATAGAACACTGAACCGCAAAGAGGAAAGAACAGGCCACTGAGTGAACGGACTGATTGTTATCGACAAACCCAAGGGCATGACCAGCCACGACGTAGTCTACAGGCTGCGCAAGATCAGTGGGGAAAAGTCGATTGGGCACCTGGGCACGCTCGATCCCATGGCGACGGGCGTGCTGCCGCTGCTGCTGGGCAAATACACGCGGCTGGCGCAGTATCTTTCCATGGCCGAGAAGAGCTACGCCGGCGCAATCCGTTTTGGATTTGCGACCGACACCTACGATGCGGAGGGGCAGGCGGCCGGTGTCGACTGCTGGCCCGAGCTGGGCGCGGCGCTGACGATTGATAAGCTGCGTGCAGTTGCCGGGCACTTTCACGGAGAGATGCAGCAGATGCCTCCGCCTTACTCCGCGAAGAAGATTGCCGGCACGCCCGCTTACAAACTGGCCCGCGAGGGCAAGCCGGTGGAACTGAAGTCGGCGGCTGTGCGTATCTTCTCCTTTGAGATTGTTTCGCTCGAAGGCGCCGAGGCGCGCTTCACCATGAGCGTCAGCGCCGGAGGGTATGTGCGCTCGGTAGCGCATGAGATGGGGCAGATGCTGGGGATGGGCGCGCACTTGTGCGAACTGAGGCGCACACAGGTTGGCCCATTTGCACTTGACGGCGCGCACCCGCTCGACGAGCTTGAGCCGATAAGCGGCAATGTGGATGCGCTGGAGCGGCTGTGTGTGCATCCGCGAAGCCTGCTGCCTGAGATGCCCGCGGTGACCGGCGACGCGCACGCGCTGAGCCGCATGCGCAACGGAGCGCAGGCGAATCTGCCGGAGTTTTCGCAGGCGGGCATGGTGAAGGTGTTTGCGGGGCAAAGGGAACTGTTCGGGCTGGCGAAGCGCGTGGCGGGGACGCTGTTTCAACCGGTGGTGGTGCTGGGATAGTGCGGGCGCGAATTGCTACCGCCGCAGCAGCGGCTTGAGTGTGGGCAGCAGAGTTTGCGCGATGATCTCGGAGCCTCTGGCTGTGGGGTGGATGCCGTCTTGCTGGATTGTGCCGGGAACATGGATCAGGTCTTTGTAGATCATGGGAACGAAGGCTACGTGATGCTGGGCCGCGAGGGTGCGGTAGACTTCGCCGAAAGATCGAATGTAGTCGGGACCGTAGTTGGGGGGCAGGGTAATGCCAGCCAGCAGTACTTTGGCGTGGGCCTTTTCGAGCGCTGTCAGCACTTGATCGAGATTGCGGCGGGTTTGTTCCAGGGGCAGGCCGCGCAGGCCGTCGTTGCCGCCAAATTCGACGATGACCACCTCGGGATGAAGCCGAACAACAGAAGAAAGGGAAGCAGCAGCGTCTTTCGTGGTGGCTCCGCTGGTGCCTTGATTGACGACCTGATAGTGGTAGCCCTCGGCGCTGAGACGGCGCGCGAGCGCGTCAGGAAAGGACTGGCCCTGTTGCAGCCCATAGCCGGCGGTAATGCTGTCTCCAAAGCAAACCAGTACGCGTTGGCCGGCAGCTTGAAGGGGCGCCGCAAAAAACACGAATGAAATTGAGAATAAAAGAGCGCGCCAAACGTCCACACTAATAGTGTAGCCGCAGCAGGGAATTGTGTGCCCGGAACCATGTGTGTGCCGACAACCACGGCAAGAGAATTGCGACGAGGAGAGTGACAGGTGATTGAGGTACGCGATGCGAAGAAGTGGATACAGAACGGCTCACGGCGAGTGGATATTCTGAAAGGGATTTCGCTTACCATCCCCGCGGGACAGTTTGTGGCGATTATTGGCGCAAGCGGCAGCGGCAAAAGCACGCTGCTGGGGTTGCTGGCCGGGCTGGATACGCCAAGCTCAGGCGAGATCTGGCTGAATGGAACACCGATCCACAATCTGGCCGAGGCAGAACTGGCGTCCATCCGCGGTCGCGTGATCGGGTTTGTCTTTCAGTCGTACCAATTGATCCAAACGCTCACCGCTCTTGAAAATGTCTTGCTGCCCTACGAGCTGAACATTGAAGGCAACGGCCTGAGCAAGGCGCGCCAACTGCTGGATGAGGTGGGCCTGAAGGATCGCATGGACCACTACCCCATTCAACTCTCCGGCGGGGAACAGCAGAGGGTTGCGCTGGCGCGCGCCTTTGTGGCCGATCCGCCTATTGTGATGGCCGATGAGCCGACGGGCAATCTCGACTCAGTGAACGGGCGGTTGGTGCTCGATCTACTGCTTGACCGGAACAAACGCACGGGAACCACGCTTGTACTGGTGACGCACGATGCCGAAGTGGCCAGCATGGCGGACCGGAAGATTGTGCTCAAAGACGGAATGATTGTTGAAGATACTTTGCCGCAAACGGTCGGCGCCGCCATCCCACAAGCTGACGCACGAATCGAGCAGCAGAATGGCTAAGCGTGCATTGAGCTGGAAGCGCGCCGCGGCCATCGGCTGGCGGGATTTGAAGTCTGCGCCGGGCAAGTTTGGGTTTGTAGTGATGTCGGTGGCCATTGGCGTAGCCGCGCTGGTGGGCGTGCGCGGATTGACGGGCAGTTTTCGCAGCACGCTGTCAGGCCAGGCCCGCTCGCTGATGGCCGGCGACCTGAGCGCGCGCATTGCGCATCCGCCCACCGCAGAGGAACAGAGCAAGGTGGCCGATTGGCTGAAGCAGCAGGGGGCGAACTCAGGAACGCGCACCACGTGGATTGCCGAGACGATCTCGATGGTCTCGGTGCCGCCCTCGCCGATGCCGCTGCTGATTTCACTCAAGGCGGTCGATCCAAGCGAGTACCCCTATTACGGAACTGCCGAGCTTGAGCCCTCGATGAGCTTGCAGCAGGCGCTTGCCGGCGACTCGGCTGTGGTTGCGGATGAGTTTCTGCTCCGGATGAACGCGCATGTGGGCGACTCGCTGCACCTGGGCGGCAAAGACTTCAAGATCACGGCGGTTCTCAAGCAGGAGCCGGACAGGATTACGGCTGGGGCAGGGCTTGGTCCGCGCGTGATGATCTCGCAGGCGTCGCTTGCCTCGACGGGGCTGATGGCGATGGGCAGCCGCGTGAATGAGCGGCTGCTGATCAAGCTGCCGGAGAAGACTACGGCTGGATCGGCAGCGACCGCGCGAACGCAGTTGGAAACAGCGCTGCCCGATGCGCAGGTGATGGATTATCGCGAAGGCAATCCGGCGCTGAGCCGCGGGCTGGATAATGCCACTGCGATCCTCAGTTTGATTTGCCTGGTGGCGATGGTGCTGGGCGCAATCGGCGTGGCTATGGCGATGCACGCGCATCTTGAACAGCGCATGGATATGCTGGCGATTCTGAAGGCGGTCGGCGCTGGATCGGCGGACCTGCTGCGCATTTTTCTGTTGCAAACGCTGGGGCTGGGCCTGGCTGGCGGAGTTCTTGGTGTGGCCGCGGGCGTGGGCGTAATGCTTGCGCTGCCGGCGGCGTTCGGCTCGCTCATCTCGCTCCATGTCGCAATGGTGTTTCCGTGGCAATCCGCGCTGGCGGGCCTGGGCACGGGGTTGCTCACCACGCTTCTGTTCTGTCTTCCTCCGCTGCTTGACGTGCGCGCCGTGCGGCCGGTGCTGGTTCTGCGCCGCATGGTTGAGACGCCTGAGCCGGGGATCGCCGGCTGGTTTAGGAAGTGGTGGGCGCGGCGGCTGCAACTGGCGATTGCCGCGGTGGTTGTGGTGGCGCTGGGCGGCATTGCCTGGGCTCTCTCCGATTCTCCCATCGTTGGCACGGGCTTCGCGATGGTGTTCACCATTACGCTGCTGGTGCTCATCGCGCTTGCTTCGGTCACGCTGTGGGCTGTGCGCGTTTTGCTTAACCGCGTCAGGCTGCAACTGCCTTCGTCGCTGCGCCATGGGCTGGCGAATCTCTACCGGCCGGGGAACCAGTCGGCGGCGGTGATGGCGGCACTGGGCTCGGGCGTGATGCTTATCCTCTCGGTCTACCTGGTGCAGGCGCAGGTTTTGCGCGAGCTGCGCGAGACGGCTTCTCCAAAACTGCCCAACATCTTTCTTGTGGACATCACCACAGACGAAGCGGACGGAGTAAAAGCGCTGTTTGCGCGGCAGGCGGGTGTGCAGGAACTGAATCTGCTGCCGGTGTCGACGGGCCGGTTTATCTCAATCAACGGCCGGCCGCTTGATCAGATGAAAGGGCAGCATTATCCGCGCCGCATGCTCGAACAGGCCGAGCTAACCTGGTCCGATACGCCGCCGGAGGGCGATAAGGTCTCGCAGGGAGCCTGGTGGGAGAGCGGGAACGCAGCGCAGATTGCCGTGGACAATGGGCTTGCCCAGCGGCTGAACCTGGGCGTGGGGTCCGCGGTGGAATTGGAGACCGGTGGCACCACCCATGCGCTCACGGTGGGCGCTATTTACAAGTCCGATGGGCAGCATCTGGGCTCGCGGGTTAACTTTGTGCTACCTTCGGGCATCCTCAAAGACCAGCCTTCGACCTGGTACGGCGGCGTGCATATCGATCCTAAACAGGTGGCAGCTTTGGAGCGCACGCTGTTTGCTGCCTATCCGACAATTACCGTGATTAACGTTGCGGACGTGCTCGATCGCATTGAGAGCGTTGTGGATCAGGTCACTTTTGTGGTGCGGCTTCTTGCCGGTTTCTCGATTCTGGCGGGGCTTACCATTCTGGCATCGAGCATTGCCAGCACGCGTTTCCGGCGTATGCAGGAGGCGGTTGTGCTCAAGACGCTTGGAGCCACGCGCATGAGGATTGTGCGCACCTTCAGTGTCGAGTTCAGCGTGCTGGGTTTTCTGGCCGGAGTTGTGGGCGTGGTGTTTGCCAATCTTCTTACGCGCGTGCTGCTGCACCGGCTTGAGGTGGCGTTTGATATCGATTGGACGGCGACGGCCATTGCGCTGGTTGGCACGGCGGTACTGGCCACGGCGGCTGGCTGGATTGCCAGCTATCGCATCCTCGGGCTGCGCCCGCTAGAGGTGCTGCGCGACGAATGATGAGGTGTTGCGCGATGAATGATTGGGGACACGCGGCCCGTTTGACCCCCGATGGGCTTCGCCCTTATCATACGTAAGTTGGCTTTTGCGGTCGGGCGCCCTGCCAGACCCCGAGCCAACCAGGCCGCAAGCCGCATTTGGAAACACGCTTGTTGCCCCCTCGTTCAATGGTAGGACAGCTGCCTCTGGAGCAGCATATCGGGGTTCGAATCCCTGGGGGGCAGCCAAAAAACTTTGCATCTTCCCGGCGAATTTCACCAAAAAGCTGACAACTTCGCAATGAAGGACGCCGATGAACTCCCTCCGCAGATACTCTGGCTTAGAGGCTATGAGATGAAGGGCAAGAAGGCAAATCCTTTCGCAGAGTCCACGCTGCAAGCTGACAATGACGTTAGGGCGAAGTGGATAAAGGCTGGCTGTTGGACTGCATTCATCCTTTTAGCGCTGCTTGAGGTCTGGACAGGACGCAACTACTCCGATCCTGACGGAATATCGTATATCGACATGAGTGACGGCGTGCTCGCGCATAACTGGCGATTGCTGGTGAATGCATACTGGAGCCCGCTTTATCCTTTCTTGCTAGGCGCGGCGCGGTGGATACTCCGGCCCAGCGCTTATTGGGAACTTCCAGCCGTTCATTGCGTGAATTTTGTCATCTTCCTTATAACTCTGGCTTGTTTCAGCTATTTCTTCAAGGGCGCATCTCTGGCCACTCGGCAAGACGATCGAGCTCACGGCCCTGAAATGGGTCTGCCGACACCTGTGTGGACTTTTGCAGGGTACAGCCTATTTGCATGGAGCACTTTCGTGCTGGTCAATGGCATCAGAAAGGTATGCCCTGACTTATGCGTGGCCGCGTTTGTCTATCTGGATGCTGGGCTACTGCTCCGGCTTCGCGTCAAAGCTAATAAGCTCCCGACGTTTCTATTGCTCGGCATAACACTCGGTCTGGGCTATTACGCCAAGGCCTTTATGTTCCCGATGGCCTTTGTCTTTATTGCCGCGGCGTTCTTTCAGGCTGGGGAGTGGCGGAAGGCAATAGTGCCATCGGTGGCGATGATTGCCGTATTTAGCGCGATCGCTGCGCCGCTGATTATTGCAACCACAGAGACTGCCGGTCACGTCACTTTCGGGGACACTGGAGCAAATAACTATGCCCGGTATGTATGTGGTGAGCCTACGCTTCCTTTCTATTCGTCCGTGCCGCCGAGATATCTAACACATCCTCTCGACTTACTCCATCACTCCCCTAATGTTTACGGCTTCGGCCAACCCTTCCATTCAACGTATCCGCTTTGGTATGACGTGTCTTACTGGGATGCTGGATTCAAGAACAGCTTCAATTTGGACGCGCAGCTTCGCGCTGTTGTGCAGAATCTGAATACTGTATTCAACCAGGTAATTCTGCCTATAGGTGTATCGCTGGTGGCTTATCTTGTCCTTTTTGTCATGGGACCAGGTTTGGCTGGGAGTCTTTGGAATATATCGAGGAGTTGGCCACTGATAGGTCCGGGCGCGGCCGGCGTTTGCCTCTATCTATCGGTTTATGTAGAACCTCGTCATATTGGAGCATTCGTTGTCTTGATTGGGATGGGCCTGCTGTCAGCAATTCGTGTCCGCGGAACGCCGAGACCTATGAAAATTGCCAAAGTCGCGGCGCTGACTCTTGCTGGCTGGCTATTTATTTTGTCCGCAGGGTTGCCGATTTATCACATGGTCAGGCCTCTCCCCATGCTGCTGGGTGATGGAGGAAGTTACTTTCCAGTTGCGAAATCCTTGAATACGAGCGGACTGCGGCCGGGGCAAACGGTGGGCATTATCGGCTCGGGCTGGGATGCGATGATGTGGGCGCGGGAGGCGCGGCTTAGAATTGTCGCGCAGATTCCACTCGAATCTACGAGTGAATTCTGGCAGATCCAAAATCCTCGGGGAAAGGCGGAGGTCTATGACGCCTTTAGAAAGGCGGGGGCGAGGGCTGTGGTCACGGAAGAGACGCCGCCTTCAAGCGGTTTTGACGACTGGCAAAGAGTTGGGAACACAAGTTATTTCATGCACGTTCTCATTCCCGCCGGAAGCACGATGTTAGTTCGATAGGCTGATTTGTTTGGTGAATTCGATCAGCCAGAGCGCATCTCAGGCCTGATTGCCGCATTGGCGGCTGTTTCTATGTCCGGAACGAACCGGATATCGTGCGTGCTAAGATCAACGGCATGAGGCGTTTCTTCTGCGACCTGTG